>NZ_JBVVOZ010000009.1:220000-231280 GCF_055807395.1 Bradyrhizobium sp. Kon10
GCCCTTGCGGACTACACCCTAAGCTTCGGCTCGTGGCTTGAGCCCCGTTACATCTTCGGCGCAGAAACCCTTATTTAGACCAGTGAGCTGTTACGCTTTCTTTAAAGGATGGCTGCTTCTAAGCCAACCTCCTGGTTGTTTTGGGATTTCCACATCCTTTCCCACTTAGCCACGAATTAGGGGCCTTAGCTGTAGGTCCGGGTTGTTTCCCTCTCCACAACGGACGTTAGCACCCGCTGTGTGACTCCCGGATAGTACTCTCAGGTATTCGGAGTTTGGTTGGGTTTGGTAAGACGGTAAGTCCCCCTAGCCCATCCAGTGCTCTACCCCCTGAGGTATTCATCCGAGGCGATACCTAAATATCTTTCGCGGAGAACCAGCTATTTCCCAGTTTGATTGGCCTTTCACCCCTAACCACAAGTCATCGGAGCCTTTTTCAACAGGCACCCGTTCGGTCCTCCAGTGAGTGTTACCTCACCTTCAACCTGCTCATGGCTAGATCACTAGGTTTCGGGTCTAATACAACGAACTTGGCGCCCTATTCAGACTCGCTTTCGCTACGCCTTCGCCTATCGGCTTAAGCTTGCTCGTTAAATTAAGTCGCTGGCCCATAATACAAAAGGTACGATGTCACCCAGAACGTATCTTGGGCTCCATCTGTTTGTAGGTGTCCGGTTTCAGGTCTATTTCACTCCCCTCGTCGGGGTGCTTTTCACCTTTCCCTCACGGTACTGGTTCACTATCGGTCGCTGAGGAGTACTTAGGCTTGGAGGGTGGTCCCCCCGCGTTCAGACAGGATTTCACGTGTCCCGCCTTACTCGTGGATACATCATCGCATTACTCGTACGGGGCTATCACCCTCTGAGGCCCAGCTTTCCTGACTGGTTCCGATTGTCTTTGATGTATCACTGGCCTGGTCCGCGTTCGCTCGCCACTACTAACGGAGTCTCTGTTGATGTCCTTTCCTCCAGGTACTTAGATGTTTCAGTTCCCTGGGTTTGCTTGAAACCTCCTATGTATTCAGAAGTCTCATACCTTCTTTTGATAACCGGAAATCCAAAACCTCTTCGATCGAAATCTAAAGGCCTGGCTTCTCACATTATCTGATCGAACCCCACACCGATGTCTTTCGACAAAGGTCTTGGAGTTCCGGCTATCGAAGGTGGGTTTCCCCATTCGGAAATCCGCGGATCAAAGCTTCTTCGCAGCTCCCCACGGCTTATCGCAGCGTAGCACGTCCTTCATCGCCTCTCAGCGCCAAGGCATCCACCGAACACCCTTAAGGCACTTGATTGCTCTCATTATCAATGTCCACACACTCGGCAGAATGTTGACTGTACGATTACCTTGCGGCACGCGCCCTCGATGAACGCTACGTACAGCCGGACAATGATTAGAAAGACCAGCTTGCTTCGTAAGATCGTTCCGATAGCGAGGCGGTCAAGCTTCGCTAAAAGGATCATTTACAACTCGCCCGTCTTTCAAGTTTGACCTTGAAGGACGCGTGAGCGCCGAAATGATCCGGAGATAATGAAGTATCGCGTAGCAATTGCTTGCTGCACGATCCAACTCGGATCGATCTCCTCTTTACGATGTCAGAAATCACGCAACCTCACCGTCCATCCGGACTAGTGGGTGCGAAGTGATGTTTCGCGGACGATTGAGTTACACAACGTGTCGGCAATCAAACCATCTGGTGGAGCCAGACGGGATCGAACCGACGACCTCATGCTTGCAAAGCACGCGCTCTCCCAGCTGAGCTATGGCCCCGTAACCAGAAGACGAATGCTTACTCGATGAGTGTGGTGGGCCTGGGAAGACTTGAACTTCCGACCTCACGCTTATCAAGCGCGCGCTCTAACCAACTGAGCTACAAGCCCCTAACGCATATCCCGTTAAGGACCATGGGATCCTGCGCATGCAGGCCCAGCGCGTGTTCGTCCGCGAAGAAAGAGAAACGTAGACGGCGAAATCCCGCCAATGCAGCTCAACGATCCTGACGACCGTTGGCCACTGATGTTTCTAAAACGGTTCGATAGAAGCAAGCTTCTGAAGAACCATCCTTAGAAAGGAGGTGATCCAGCCGCAGGTTCCCCTACGGCTACCTTGTTACGACTTCACCCCAGTCGCTGACCCTACCGTGGCCGGCTGCCTCCATTGCTGGTTAGCGCACCGTCTTCAGGTAAAACCAACTCCCATGGTGTGACGGGCGGTGTGTACAAGGCCCGGGAACGTATTCACCGTGGCGTGCTGATCCACGATTACTAGCGATTCCAACTTCATGGGCTCGAGTTGCAGAGCCCAATCCGAACTGAGACGGCTTTTTGAGATTTGCGAAGGGTTGCCCCTTAGCGTCCCATTGTCACCGCCATTGTAGCACGTGTGTAGCCCAGCCCGTAAGGGCCATGAGGACTTGACGTCATCCCCACCTTCCTCGCGGCTTATCACCGGCAGTCTCCTTAGAGTGCTCAACTAAATGGTAGCAACTAAGGACGGGGGTTGCGCTCGTTGCGGGACTTAACCCAACATCTCACGACACGAGCTGACGACAGCCATGCAGCACCTGTGTTCCAGGCTCCGAAGAGAAGGTCACATCTCTGCGACCGGTCCTGGACATGTCAAGGGCTGGTAAGGTTCTGCGCGTTGCGTCGAATTAAACCACATGCTCCACCGCTTGTGCGGGCCCCCGTCAATTCCTTTGAGTTTTAATCTTGCGACCGTACTCCCCAGGCGGAATGCTTAAAGCGTTAGCTGCGCCACTAGTGAGTAAACCCACTAACGGCTGGCATTCATCGTTTACGGCGTGGACTACCAGGGTATCTAATCCTGTTTGCTCCCCACGCTTTCGTGCCTCAGCGTCAGTACCGGGCCAGTGAGCCGCCTTCGCCACTGGTGTTCTTGCGAATATCTACGAATTTCACCTCTACACTCGCAGTTCCACTCACCTCTCCCGGACTCAAGATCTTCAGTATCAAAGGCAGTTCTGGAGTTGAGCTCCAGGATTTCACCCCTGACTTAAAAACCCGCCTACGCACCCTTTACGCCCAGTGATTCCGAGCAACGCTAGCCCCCTTCGTATTACCGCGGCTGCTGGCACGAAGTTAGCCGGGGCTTATTCTTGCGGTACCGTCATTATCTTCCCGCACAAAAGAGCTTTACAACCCTAGGGCCTTCATCACTCACGCGGCATGGCTGGATCAGGGTTGCCCCCATTGTCCAATATTCCCCACTGCTGCCTCCCGTAGGAGTTTGGGCCGTGTCTCAGTCCCAATGTGGCTGATCATCCTCTCAGACCAGCTACTGATCGTCGCCTTGGTAGGCCATTACCCTACCAACTAGCTAATCAGACGCGGGCCAATCTTTCGGCGATAAATCTTTCCCCGTAAGGGCTTATCCGGTATTAGCACAAGTTTCCCTGTGTTGTTCCGAACCAAAAGGTATGTTCCCACGCGTTACTCACCCGTCTGCCGCTGACGTATTGCTACGCCCGCTCGACTTGCATGTGTTAAGCCTGCCGCCAGCGTTCGCTCTGAGCCAGGATCAAACTCTCAAGTTGGACTTGAACTTTGAACCGGCTGATCACAACGTTTGACGAGGTCCCACCATTTTTCGCCGACCGAAGTCGACGAGCTGCCTGCGATTCACATCGCTGGCAACGATGGTGTAACCTTAAAACGTGTACCGCCGAAGTCTTTCGTCCGGTCCCGATCCGAAAAGCCGAAGCCTTTCAAATGCGAGACCCGCAAGGACTCCGCCGTCCACGTTTCTCTTTCTTCATCTTCACTTGTCAAACAGCCCGGGACCCAGGAGGCCCCATCCTTCCCTAGAGGAAGGGTTCCGACACCCTTACCGACGATGAATGAACTCCAACCGACTTGCGTCGATCGTTGTGTCACTCAACAAGGTGAGGAGCATCAGTGGCACGTCCGCTCGCCGTGGTCGTTGACCCGGCGGCGCCGCGCTCAGTGGTCGGGTTATAGGCCCCCTCGCTCCGGATTGTCAACGCCCATTGTCAACAAATCGTCGCACAGTGGATTGTCCGAAAAAATCACGTGTTTCCAGACGATTAGACGAACGTCGAGCGGTCGGGTCGGGACCAGTCGATGAAAAAATCCAAAAAAGTTTGGGCTCGTGGGGGCTCCTGAGGCGGCTTCTGGCGCCCTCCCCGGGGAAGGCTCTGGCGCCAGCCCGTTCAGGAAACTTTTCCCCATGGGACGCCGTACTAGAGCCACAATCCCGCGGCGTTCTGGTAAGAGACAAGCTTGAATCGCGGGATGCCAGTGGGGGCTGCCCGCGATTTCACGGGGTCAGAGGAAGGCGATCTTACGATGACGCGGCCTTCCTTGGACATTCGAGAGACATCGAGAGACCTTTACCCGCTTCGCTGTTCGTAATTTCGGCCGGGCCTCCATCAGGGCCTTCTGAGCGCGAACACCTATGCGGCACGGCTTTTCCCGCGATTCCCCTGGAAGAGGGCGAAACGGGAGGAGTGCAGGACAAGGCATTTCGGGTCGTTGATTGGGGGACTTGGGTTGAACCACAGGACGTCACGCGGCGCTTACGGGCGTGAGACCGGGATCATCGATCTCGGCCACGAGCCGCCGCTGTCCGTCGATGGTTCCGAGGCCGCCGTCATCGATCGCCGTCGCGTCTCGGTGCAATGGTTCAGCGGGACAATTCTGACCGGACTCTGCGGCGCAGCCTTGATCGGCGGCGCCGTTTTCGCATCTCTCGACGGCGAAATGACCTTCGCCAAGGTGCCGGAGCGGGTCGAGGGCGCGCTGCGCGGCGCGTTCGGCGCAGCTGATCGCGCGGCCACGCTGCACAAGAGCGACCGCCTGCCGCCGCCGAATGAATCCACGGCCTCGCGCAACATCGTGCGCGTTTCCACCGTCGCCCGCGTCGGCAATCGCGACGTGATGCGGGTGCGTCCCTTCATCCGGATCGCCGGCAATCTGTCGATGACGACGAGCGATCTGTCGGCGAAGATCCCGCCGTTCAACGCACAGCGGCTGCTCACTGACGTCGGCTCCGACCCCAAGGCCGCCGCCGACGATCCAAACAATCCGGAAGCGGTCGAGCCCGACGCCGAGGTCTCCTTCGTCACCAAGGACCTGTCGCCGGTGCTGCCGAAGGCCAAGATTTCCGCGGTGGTGGCGCTCGACGACATCCTGATGCGGGTCCGCGACGCCGCCAATTGGCGCGGCAATGGCGGGGTGCGCTACGCCGCGCTCGCCAATGCCACCGCCGACGTCTCCGGCGCGACCGGGGCATCCGACATCAGAAGCGCCTACGCCACCGAAGTGTCGCCGTCCGATCCCTATGCCGGCTTCGAGACCCGCGTGGTGCCGGAAAACGTCACGCTGCTCCCGAAGACCAAGGAGCAGATCACCGGCGGCAATCCCAACGGCGAGCGCGTCCATGTCGTCAAGAAGGGTGATTCGGTCTCGTCCGTGCTGCGCGATCTCGGCGCCACGCCGGACGAGATCAAGGCGATCGCCGCCACGCTCGGGCCGCGCGGCCGCGATGGCGGCGTGAAGGAAGGCGAAAAACTCCGCATCCTGATGGCGCCCGCAAGCCCCGGCGCAAGACTCCAGCCCTACCGCGTCGTCGTCGCCAACGACACCATGGTCGAGGCGATCGCGGCGCTGTCCGATCTCGGCAAATACGTCGCGGTCGACGTCTCCAGCATGAACACTGTCGCTGATGCCGCGGCCAGCACCAACAGCGACGATGACGACGATGACGACGGCACCGGCGTGCGGCTCTACCAGAGCATTTACGAGACCGCGATACGCAACAAGGTGCCGATGCCGGTCATCGACGACATGATCAAGATCTACTCCTACGACGTCGATTTCCAGCGCAAGGTGCAGCCGGGCGATTCCTTCGACGTGTTCTACGCCGGCGAGGACGAAGGCGTGACGGCGAGCGAAAAGAACGACGTTCTGTTCGCCTCGCTCACGGTCGGCGGCGAGACCAAGAAATATTATCGCTACCAGAGCCCCGACGACGGCGTCGTCGATTACTATGACGAGACCGGCAAGAGCGCGAAGAAGTTCCTGGTCAGGAAACCGGTCAACAGCGCCATCATGCGCTCGGGCTTCGGCGGCCGCCGCCACCCGATCCTCGGCTATGTGAAGATGCACACCGGCGTCGACTGGGCCACCGCTTATGGCACGCCGATCTTCGCCGCCGGCAACGGCGTCATCGAGAAGGCCCAGCTCGAGGGCGGCTACGGCAAGTATGTCCGTATCAAGCACAACAACGGCTATGAGACCGCCTACGGCCACATGTCGGCCTTCGCCAAGGGCATGGAGCCGGGCAAAAAGGTGCGCCAGGGCCAGGTGATCGGCTTTGTCGGTTCCACCGGCCAGTCGACCGGCCCGCACGTCCACTACGAGATCCTGGTCAACGGCCGCTTCGTCGACCCAATGCGCGTGAAATTGCCGCGCGGCCGTTCGCTGGAAGGCCCGATGCTCACGAGCTTCGAGAAGGAGCGCGACCGGCTCGACAGCATGATGAGCGGCCGGGGCGGCGCCATCGCCCGGATCTCGGACGCCACCGGCGGGCCGCTCCAGGTCACCAACCGCTAGGTCTGACGAGCCCCCGACAGCAGGCAATCGGCAACCGCGCGCCGCCCTGTTTTCGATTTCCTTGCTTCATTTCGTTGGAACCTGGCGGGCAGCACGGCTGTTGTTTTGCTACCAGGGGCAGGGCTTTACGGAGCATGCCATGGAGAATTGGACGAACGCAAAATTGTGCGACGTCGCAAACCTGGTCCTCGGCGCATTCCTGTTTCTCTCGCCCTGGATCTTCGGCTTCGACGCCGGAAAAGCTTCCCAGAACGCGCATATCGCGGGCATCGTGATCGCAATTCTGGCCATCGCGGCGCTTGCCGCCTTCGCCGTATGGGAAGAATGGCTGAACCTGATCGTCGGCCTGTGGACGCTCATTGCGCCTTGGGTCCTCGGATTCGAGGGCGCCAGGACGGCGATGACCATCCACGTGGTGGTCGGCATAGCGGTCGCCGTGCTGGCCGCGATCGAGCTCTGGATCATGTCCCAGAACCCGCCGCGGCTGACCACCGGCCGTTGAGATCTCGACCCTGAGATGGCCAATGCAACAACCCGTCCGCCCGGTGCGGACGGGTCCCGCACTCGAGCGAGGGAGAGAGCCGTGACACGCCTGACACATAGCGACGTCAGGAAGGCGATCGGCGGCGCCGATGATGCCACCATTGCGGAGATCATCGGGACGGGCGCAACGATCGACGAACTCGCCGAAGCCCAGGCCTGGCTCGCCAATGACGAGCCCATGATCAATGATTTGAGGCCATTGGCGCAGGGACGGGTCCGCGCGCTGGTGGACATCCTATCCGAGCTCGACGAGAGCGAAGACGAGGCCCCCGGCCCCGTCGGCACGGCAAGCTAGACCGGTACGACAACGATCCGCCCCGGAGCGGCGAGGCCGCTCCGGGGCAGTTCATTGTTTGCAGCCAGCACAGACGGTCAGTTCAGCTTGCGCTTCGGCACCGGCGCGTCGAACTGGGTGATCTCCGCGGTCTGCGGCGCTTTGCCGTTGAAGGTCAGCACGTTGCCTTCGGACGAGATCGCGACCGTATCGCCATCCCTGACGTCGCCGGCCAGGATCATCTCGGCGAGCGGATCCTGGAGATAGCGCTGGATCACCCGCTTCAGCGGCCTTGCACCGTAGGCGGGGTCCCAACCCTTGGCCGCGAGCCAGTCGCGCGCCGCGGCATCGAGCGTCAGCACGATCTTGCGATCGGTCAGCAGCCTCTCGAGACGGCCGAACTGGATTTCGACGATCCGGCCCATCTCGCTCTTCTGGAGACGGTGGAACAGGATGATCTCATCGACGCGGTTCAGGAACTCCGGCCTGAAATGCGCCCGCACCATGCCCATTACCTGCTCGCGCACGGCAGACGTGTCCTCGCCTTCGGGTTGATTCACCAGGAACTCCGAACCGAGGTTCGAGGTCATGATGATCAGCGTGTTGCGGAAATCGACGGTCCGGCCCTGGCCATCCGTCAAGCGGCCGTCATCGAGCACCTGCAACAGCACGTTGAACACGTCGGGATGCGCCTTCTCGATCTCGTCGAACAGCACCACCTGGTAAGGCCGGCGCCGCACCGCTTCGGTGAGCGCGCCGCCCTCGTCGTACCCGACATAGCCCGGAGGCGCGCCGATCAGGCGCGAGACCGAGTGCTTCTCCATGTATTCGGACATGTCGAGGCGGACCATCGCGGTCTCGTCGTTGAAGAGATACTCGGCGAGCGCCTTGGTCAGCTCGGTCTTGCCGACGCCGGTGGGGCCCAAGAACATGAACGAGCCCATCGGCCGGTTCGGGTCCTGGAGCCCCGCGCGCGAACGGCGCACGGCGGTCGCGACCGCGTGGACCGCCTCGGCCTGGCCGACGACACGCTTCCCGAGCGAGTCCTCCATCTTCAGGAGCTTGTCTTTCTCGCCTTCGAGCATCTTGTCGACGGGCACGCCGGTCCAGCGCGAGACCACCTGCGCGATGTGGTTGGCGGTGACCGCCTCCTCCATCATCTCGCCGGAGCCTTCACGCGCCTCGATATCGGCGAGCTGCTTCTCGAGCTCCGGGATCCGGCCATAAGCCAGCTCGCCGGCACGCTGGAATTCGCCGCGCCGCTGGGCATTGGCAAGCTCGACGCGCAAGCCGTCGAGCTCCGCCTTCAGCTTCTGGGCATTGGAGAGCTTGTTCTTCTCCGCGCTCCATCGCGATGTCAGCGCCGCCGACTTCTCCTCGAGCTCGACGAGCTCCTTCTCCAGCGCCTGAAGGCGGGTCTTGGAGCCGAGGTCGCTTTCCTTCTTCAGGGCTTCCTGCTCGATCTTGAGTCGGATGATCTCGCGATCGAGCGAATCCAGCTCTTCCGGCTTGGAATCGACCTGCATCTTCAGCCGCGCGGCGGCCTCGTCCATCAGGTCGATCGCCTTGTCGGGCAGGAAGCGGTCGGTGATGTAGCGGTTGGACAGCGTCGCCGAGGCAACAAGCGCGGAATCCGTGATCCGCACGCCGTGGTGCTGCTCGTACTTGTCCTTCAGCCCGCGCAGGATGGAGATGGTGTCCTCGACCGAAGGCTCGCTGACGAAGATCGGCTGGAAGCGCCGCGCCAGCGCCGCGTCCTTCTCGACATGCTTCTGGTACTCGTCCAGCGTGGTCGCGCCGATGCAATGCAGCTCGCCGCGGGCGAGAGCCGGCTTGAGCAGGTTGGAGGCGTCCATCGCGCCGTCGGCCTTGCCGGCGCCGATCAGCGTGTGCATCTCGTCGATGAACAGGATGAAATTGCCGTCGCTCGAAGTCACTTCCTGGAGCACGGCCTTCAGCCGCTCCTCGAATTCGCCGCGGTATTTTGCGCCCGCGATCAGCGACCCGAGGTCGAGCGAGAGCAGCCTCTTGTCCTTGAGGCTCTCCGGCACGTCGCCATTGACGATACGCCGCGCCAGGCCCTCGGCGATGGCGGTCTTGCCGACGCCGGGCTCGCCGATCAGGACCGGATTGTTCTTGGTCCGGCGCGACAGCACCTGGATGGTGCGGCGGATCTCCTCGTCGCGGCCGATGACCGGATCGAGCTTGCCGTCGCGCGCCGCCTGGGTGAGATCGCGGGCATATTTCTTCAGCGCGTCATAGGCGTTCTCGGCCGTGGCGCTGTCGGCGGTGCGGCCCTTGCGCAGCGCTTCGATCGCCGCGTTGAGATTTTGCGGGGTCACGCCGCCCTTGCTCAGAATCGACCCGGCCTCACTGTTTTTCTCCAGCGCGAGCCCGAGCAGCAGCCGCTCAACGGTGACAAAGCTGTCGCCGGCCTTCTCGCCGGCCTTTTCGGCCGCGTCGAAGGTGCGGGCCAGCTCCGGTGCCAGATAGATTTGTCCCGCGCCCGCACCACTGACCTTCGGCACTTTGTTGAGGGCGTCCTCGGTCGTCTTCAGAATTGCGCGGGAATTGCCGCCGGCACGGTCGATCAGACCGGCAGCCAGCCCCTCAGTATCGTCCAGCAGGACCTTCAGCAGGTGCAGGGTCGAAAACTGTTGGTGCCCCTCGCGCATCGCGAGCGACTGCGCGGACTGGATGAAGCCCCTGGATCGTTCGGTGTATTTCTCGATGTTCATATCTTTTCGTATCCCTCGGCCTGCCCCTGGAGCCCTCAAAGGCACTCCAAACGGCATCTTCATTGGGTTTCCGCTGGCCGCATTGAGCTTTCTCAACCGGCAGCGGTCGTGATATCAGTCGGCCCTGGCGCCGACCTGACCCAGATGTGGGAAGCGGGCCCGCCGATCGGAAGAGGCCACTTCACAATTTCGTGCGCTGATCCGCCGGCTTGGCGGCCAGCAGCCGAATCCCTTAAGTAGCGGCATGACAGCCCGCCAGACCGCCGAGATCACCGGCCTTTACCGCTACCCCATCAAGGGCCTGACGCCGGAACGCCTGTCCCGCGTCCCGTTGCGAACCGGCCAGACCCTGCCAGGCGACCGCCGCTACGCCATCGAGAACGGCCCGAGCGGGTTCGATCCCGAGCAGCCGCAGTGGAAGCCGAAAATCCAGTTCCTGATGCTCGCCCGAAATGAGCGGCTGGCGTCGCTAGACAGCCGGTTCGAGGACGCGACCAATCGGCTGACGCTTCGCAAGGACGGCCAGATCGCCGCCAGTGGCGATCTCGAGACCGAAGCCGGGCGCGCTGCCATCGAGCGCTATTTCAGCGAGAACTTTCAGCCGGAGCTGAAAGGCCCGCCGAAGCTGCTGTCCGGCCGCGACCACAGCTTCTCCGACGTCGCCCGCAAGGTCGTGTCCATCATCAATCTGGACAGCGTCCGCGCCATCGAGACCATGCTCGGCGGCGCCGCCGTGCATCCGCTGCGTTTCCGCGCCAACCTCTATGTCACGGGCTGGCCGGCTTGGTCCGAGCTCGACCTCGTTGGCCAGACGCTCGCGATCGGGCAGGCCCGGCTGCAAGTGGTCAAGCGCATCACGCGCTGCCCGGCCACCAATGTCGACCCTGATACCGCCAAGCGCGATCTCGAAATCCCCGCCGCGCTCTCGAGCAATCTCGGCCACATGGACTGCGGCATCTATGCCGAGGTGATCGCCGAAGGCGACATCGGTGTGGGCGACGCGGTTGCATTGGAACAGCCGAAGCTGGTGTGACGCGGCGCGCTGGCCCGCCCCGTCATTGCGAGTTGGGACCGGCCTTGAGGGCCGACGCGCGCTGAATGAAACTTTTCGCGGGTTGGCAAAAGCGGT
>NZ_JBVVOZ010000010.1:0-223809 GCF_055807395.1 Bradyrhizobium sp. Kon10
TCGGTCGGAACGGCTGCGACCTCCACCAGCGACTCGAATTGTGCGATTGCCGCCCATCCCGGATAGCCATAGGGATCGAGATTGTGACGCGCGCGCACCCCGAAATAAGTGAGGTTAGAGGAAACGCCGAACTTGGTGCCCTGGTCGTAAACGCCGGCGTTGAAGATGTCGCCGGAGAGATCGACGTGGCCGTAGAGCGTGACCGTCGTGTTATCGATGAACGGATTCGTGCCGGGCGCCTTGCTGTAGAGCGGAGCACCGCCGACGCTGACGACGGTGTGCTCAGGTGCCGGCGATGGCGCGACCGCCGCATGCAGCACCGGATTGCCCTTGGGCGATGCCGGCGCGACTGCGGTTACCGCTGACTTCGTCTCGCCCACGTGATTGACGCGTTCGCGAAGTCGCGCGTTCTCTTTCGCGAGCTTTGCGTTGTTGCGCTCGAGGGCATCGAGGCGCGCGACGACGTCGTCAAGTGTTGCAGCTCGCAGCGGTTGATTGAGAGCCGTTGCGCACAGCGCCGCGAAGCCTGTTCCAAGCAGGAAGGCCTTCCTCATGTCGTTTCCCCTTTATGCCGCGGGCCGTCTGATCCGCCCGGGATAAAGTGGAGCCTATTGTATGCCAGATGCCACATACAACGCTCGCGATAGCGCCGCGCGCGCTTTCCCGGCGCGTGTGGCCAAATCGCAACTATTCCTGACAAAATGTGTCGCGCGGCGATGCGTCGCATTGCAGCACATCCAATGATCTCCGCCTGAAAAGGCGAATAGCTTCCGCGACTTGTGTCAATCGCCCCACGGCGTTTCGCCACGTCCGAGACGGCCAGCGATGTCGGTCTGGAAGGCGGTCGGGCCGAACGCGAACCATTCCTCACCGATCTGGTAGACGAGGAGGCGCCTGTTTTCGGTGCAAAACCCGGTCAGCCAATCCAGCGCCTTCTGCTTCGGCTGCCTGCCGACCGGCACCACGACATCGACAGGCAGGCCGCGCCAAAAGAAATTGGCAGCCAGCATGATCATGTCGGATCGGTCCGGCCGCATCCAATCCGGCAGCGGGCTGGACCCTACCAGCCAGCCGCAGACGAATTCGCGGCAGGGATGTTGTGGGCGCTCAGGATAGATCGCGCATCGCTGCGCCACGCTGAACGGGCAGGGTTGCCCCTTGCTCACCTTGTGTCCACGCACTTCGATCCGGAGCCAGCCATCGCAGCAGGCCGTGCAGCTTCCGCAGGTTCTCGCGACCTGAGGGCTCATGGGCGAAGGCGTTGCTCTGGCCGCATCTCGATGGTCCGTGGTGCGAAGTGGCGTGAGGTCGGCTTACTGCATTTTGGCGCACCGATCTAACGTTTCATTCCCGACTCCACACGGCGGATACACCGCCACAAGGAAACCGATGCGGCGGCTGGTCGCACTGGTTCCGTCTTGATTCCGATGGTCTCGGCTTTATCTGCTAGGACAACAAGAATCCGGGCCCCTCTGGCGAGGACGCCGACAATGTCGGTCAAACCTCGCGATGTCGGATGACCTGTCCCGCGCGAATGCGATGGATCGGCCGATCGTCGGGCCTTCTGTGTTGCCTCCGACCCAATCGTCCCCATCGCAGCTCCGTGCGGCCATTTCGCAAAGTTGAGGAGCAACGATGACTGACGCCAAATACTCAAATCCAATCGAACTCGATATCACCGAACCGTCCGGTCTCAATGAGCAGGCTGCGGTGGCCCTGGTGATTGCCGGCGCACTGGTCGCGGTTGCCGACCGGCGCGTTTCGCCGGTCGAGCGCGACGAGGTGATCCGCTTCATCAGGGAGCGCGGACTGGCGCCGCACCTCGCTGAGGAGCGCCTGTTCGCGATGTTCGACGAGCTTGCAGAGCGGCTCGAAGAGCCGGACTTCGCCAATGTGGTGATCGAGAAGCTGCGGCCGATCGCGGACCTGCCGCTCTCGTCCCATCTCGTCGAGCTGTCGGAGCGCGTCGCGGCCGCGGACGAGGACGTGCATCCGCATGAGGTGCAGGCGATCAAGCTGCTGCGCCTGCTGACGCTGGTGTTGCCGCGCGCAAAGCCAGTCGTCTCGACTGCGCGTTCGAAACAGCGCGTCGTCTCCGCGGAGGAAGCATGAGTGCCGCTTCCGACGAGCAAAGGACGAGACCCGAGGAAGCCGCTGGCGAAACAGCCGGCGGTGACCCGCGGCTCGACGCGCTCGTCCATCGGCTTCCGCCGCGCGTTGCGGGCGCCGTCACCTATCTGCTGAAACCATCCAGTCGCTGGGTCAGAATTCCCTCCGGCGCGCTGCTCGTCGTCGGTGGCGTGCTGTCGTTCCTGCCGGTGCTCGGCATCTGGATGCTGCCGCTTGGGCTTGCATTGCTCGCCGAGGACGTGCCGGCGCTGCGCTCGTCCCGTTCAAAGGTCTTCGACTGGATCGAGCGCCGCAAGCCGCATTGGCTCGATCCGTCCGCATCTCAAAAATGATCGAACATGACTGAATTCATCGCCGTCGACGCGCTGACCGCGCTGCTCCAGGTCGTCCTGATCGACCTTGTGCTGGCCGGCGACAACGCCGTCGTCATCGGCCTTGCCGCGGCGGGCCTGCCCGCCGAGCAGCGCCGGCGCGCCATCGTCGTCGGCATCGTTGCCGCCACTGGCTTGCGCATCGTCTTCGCCGGCATTGCGACCCAATTGTTGCAGGTCATCGGTCTGCTGCTGGCCGGCGGCGTCCTGCTTCTGTGGGTTTGCTGGAAGATGTGGCGCGAGCTGCGTGAGCAGGCTGCGCATTCGAGCGCGCTCGCGTTCGGCCATGGTAACGGCGCAAGCACGGCATCGGTGCCGCGCAAGACGTTCGGGCAAGCCGCGGCGCAGATCGTCGCCGCGGACGTCTCGATGTCGCTCGACAACGTGCTGGCGGTCGCAGGCGCCGCGCGCGAGCATCCCTACATCCTCGTCTTCGGCCTGCTGCTGTCGGTCGCGCTGATGGGCATCGCCGCTGACCTGCTCGGCCGCGTGCTCCAGAAGCAGCGCTGGATCGCCTATGTCGGCCTCGCCATCATCGTCTACGTCGCCTTCCAGATGATCTATCGCGGCTCGCTCGAGCTCGCGCCGGTCATCGCGAGCCTCTGAGCAGAGGCGCGTCCCTGTCCGCAATCCGGAGTGATCAATGATGTCCGAACCCAAAGCACGTTTGGCGCTGTCCGCGCCACCGCCGCAGATCGGGCCGTTTGCCCAGCTCATCTTCGGCTCGCGGTGGTTGCAAGTGCCGCTCTATGTCGGCCTCATCATCGCGCAGGCAGTCTATGTGCTGCTGTTCCTGAAGGAGCTCTGGCACCTGGTCGCGCACTCGTTCGACGCCAGCGAGCAGCAAATCATGCTGATCGTGCTCGGGCTGATCGACGTCGTGATGATCTCGAACCTGCTGGTGATGGTGATCGTCGGCGGGTACGAGACGTTCGTGTCGCGACTGAACTTGAACGGTCATCCCGACGAGCCGGAATGGCTGAGCCACGTCAATGCCAGCGTGCTCAAGATCAAGCTTGCCATGGCGATCATCGGCATCTCCTCGATCTCGCTGCTTCGGACCTTCATCGAGGCGGGCAATCTCGGCACGACCCGCAGCAATTTCACCGAGACCGGCGTGATGTGGCAGGTGCTGATCCACCTGACCTTCATCATCTCCGCGGTCGGCATCGCCTGGGTCGACCGCATCAGCGAGAGCGGGCAGCGCAAAGCCGGCCACGGCTGAGGGCTGAACACGACGCGACTGGCGGGAATTGCCGTCGCGCCCGGGTCAGAAGCGAAGCGTGGCGCCCGCAAAATGGCGGGCGTTTGCCAGCGTCTCGGACGGCATCTCGCCGAACATCGTCTTGTAGACGTTTGAAAATTCGCCCATGTGCCAGAACCCGTTCGCGAGCGCCGCAGCCTTGATGGTCGCCCCGTTGCCCGCGGACATCAGCTGCATGCGAACCGACCATAAGCGCTTGAGCCGCAGATAGTGATGCAGGCTGATGCCATGCACCGCGCGCGCCGCGGTCTGGAGCGTGCGCACGGAGACGCCGAGCGCGTTCGCGAGATCGTCGCTGTAGAGCGGTTTGCCGCCGCATAGAGCGGCCACTTCATCGAGACTCGCGATCAGCCTGCGGTGCTTGTCGAACGACCCGCGTCGCGGGGCCAGCGCGTCGGCGGGCACCAGCGTTGCGTCGAGGCAGGCGAGCAGCGTCTCCTGGATCGGCCGGTTCAGCGCTTCGAACTGCCGGGGATCGTTGGCTTCGGCGGCCAGGCTGAACATGTTCAGGATCGTGGCGCGCAGGCGTGCCATCGTCTCGTCATGCGGCCGGAAGAATCCGAGCCCGCTGTCGTAATCCGCCCAGCCGCGATGGCGCATGTCGGAGTTGAAGCGCATCATCAGATAGGTGTTTGGATTCTGCTCGACGGATTTGACGGGGACCTTGCCGCGAACGACGTTCACCGTCGAATTGTCGATTTCGCGGCCGTTGCTGATCGAGTGAAAGCAGAACGGGACGACGAGGCCGACGCCATGGTCGGTGCCGACATCGACGTCAAGCTGGCGGGCGAAGGCGCGCTGGAGCACGAACAGCCCGTCCTCAAGCGGCAGGATGGCGCGCGACAGCGAGAAATCGCGCGGGCGAAGCGGCGTACTGGTGCCGAGACCGAGCACCTCGTTGGCGCGAAATTGGCCGAACTCCGAGAAGCGCTCGATGGCGAGGACGCGCGATGGCTTCAGCCGATGGAGCGGCATCTTGGAATCCTCGAGGGGTAGTCTGAGATGGCGGCTCAATCCAGGAAAGGTATCAGATAGCCTGTCATCGGCCATATTCCGGATAAGTACTGGGGGGCGGCGACGCGTCATCACGCAACATGCGGATAGGCCGCGTTCTCCTGACGCTCGCGCTCGCCGAGCTCGCGCACGAGCTCCTGAAGGAAGGACTCGGTGTAGGCGGGCAGGGTACGCTCGGCGCGGACATAAATGCCGAGATCCGACCATACCGGGCTGCCGGCATTGTCCAGCGTCAGGAACACGAGCTGGCCCTCGCGCGACAGCCGGCCGATCCCAAGCTGGGTCTGGAATGCGACGCCGACGCCGCGCGCGGCGAGCTCACGCATC
The DNA here is from genome assembly GCF_055807395.1 of Bradyrhizobium sp. Kon10. Taxonomy (NCBI): domain Bacteria; kingdom Pseudomonadati; phylum Pseudomonadota; class Alphaproteobacteria; order Hyphomicrobiales; family Nitrobacteraceae; genus Bradyrhizobium; species Bradyrhizobium sp. Kon10. Next base: position 5,107 of record NZ_JBVVOZ010000010.1, read on the forward strand.
AGGTCGATCGAGTTGGCCTGGATCGCAGGCTCAGGCGTCTCCGACAGCTGCGCGATCAGCGGCTGGAGCAAATGATAGATCGACAGCTCCGGCAACGCGTTGATGACGGGAAAGGCGAGGCATTGCTCCAGCGTGACCGTCTTGCGGCGCGCCAGCGGATGCTCGCGTGCGACCAGTGCGCCGAGGCGAAACCGTTTCAGCGCAACCTGCCGCAGGTCGGGCGGATGCCTGAGAGCGATCGCGATGCCGACATCGGTCTCGCCACGGCTGAGGGCTTCCAGCACCCCCGAGGATCCCATCACCTCCGTGGTGAAGCTGACGCGCCGGGCGCGGCCGCGGTGCGCGGCGATCAGGTCCGGCAGCACTGATTCTGTGAGCGACTCGATGCAGGCGATGCTGACCGTGCCGTGCCAGGCGCCCGACAGGGACGCGACATCCGAGCGGAAGCGATCGAGGTCCTGCAGCACGTTCATCACGTGCCGGGCCAGCATCTCGCCGACCGTCGTCAGTGTCAGGCCGCGCGCATTGCGCTCGAACAATGGTGATCCAACCTCCTGTTCCAGCTTGAGAATTTGACGGCTGACGGCGGACGAGGCGACGTTCAGGAGCCGCGCCGCAGCCCGGATCGAGCCGGTGCGGCGGACGGCGTGGAAGTACTGGATGGCCGGTGAGTGAAATCGCATGGGACCCCCAACCCGACTATAGCTGTTGCCGAAACGGCAGCAATATGTGCGAAATTCTCTGCCTTTTGAGAGCGCTGTTTTCACCCTAGTGTCATGCGGGGACGGGCCTGTCGGGCCCGCGCGATGGCGCGCCCGCAACGATGCGGCAGGGGATTTCGGGGTGGACGAGACTATCGCTTGCGAGCCGGAGCACGGGCGTGACGCCGCTCTGGTCGACCGTCGCCGCGCGGCGGCTTATGTCGGCGTGACCGCCGGCCGCTTCGAGCAATTGGTGCGTGACAGCGTCGTGCCCCCGCCGGTGATGGTGGACAACAAGCGGCGCTGGCCCGTTGCCTTGCTCGACGTCGCGAAAGCAACGGTCGGCAGCAGCATCCCAAGCCTGCCGCCGGTTGTTGCCGTCGCCGAAGCGCGTCCGTGCGAACGGGACCCCGCGCCAGCGTCGCGCGAGCTGCCCGACCAGGCCTGGTTCGAGCAACGGGCGCGGTTCGTTCAGCGCGTCCGCAGGTCGCTGCTCTCAGGCAACGAGATCAGCCTGCTGCGCGAGTTCAAGGTGCTCAAGCAGAACCAGATCAGCATGTTCGGCTATTACGGAAGCTTTGAAGCCCTGATGGTGCGCGGCTACATCGTCGAACTCGACCGCAAGCCGCCCTCGAGCCGTCCGCTGGTGACCTACCGGCTCACCACTCAAGGCGAGCAGGTGATCTCCGCGCTCAAGGACGAGCTGGCGATCTGAGATCAGGAAGGCCTGCTCAGGCCGCCTCTCACTATCGAGATCGGTAAAATTGTCTGCATTCCGCTCAGCCCAAGCAAACCCTGCGGACAAGATTCAACCAGCCTTAAACCTCGGTTTTGGAACCGACGTGCATGCTTCCCGGCAAAGAGTGGGGCATCAGCATGTCAGTTCTCAGGGAGATCGTCGTTGCGGTGGCGGGTGTCTACGCGCTGCTGTTCGCGTGCGACGCGGTGTTCGGCGTCGGCGAGGCGCGTTTCGACGACGCCTATTACAGCGCCGGCTTCTACGCGCCGCGCCCGAAGGAATTCCGCTTCGCAGGCGACACACCGCCGGCGGTGCGCGTCAGCGCCGCCTTTGCGCAGTTTTCGCCGGCTGAATCCAGGTCGAACAGGCGCTACTCGTCGCTGACGACGATCATCCGCTAGTCGGCTTTTCAGGCTCGCTCCGCGGCCGGGTTCTCACCCGGATGCCGTCCCGCGCGTTGCGGCAACAGCAACACGCACGTCACCATGAAAGCCGCGATCAAGGCCGAGGCCAGCGGCCGGCTCAAGGCGAGGCCGCCGTGGTCGAGCGGCTTGTCGAGAAAGTCGCCGACGGTCGCGCCCAATGGACGCGTCAGGATGAAGGCCGCCCAGAACAGCGTAACGCGCGAGACGCGCGTCCAGAAATACAGCGCGGCAACAACGGCGAGCGCCGCCGCGAAGATCAGCGCACCACCGCGGTAACCCATATCGCCAGTATCGGCGAGCCAGTCGCCGAGCGCGGTGCCTAGCGTCTGCGAAAAGGTGATGGCGGCCCAGTAGAAAGCTTCGACGCGCGGTGTACTGACGCTGTCGACCGAAATGGTTCCCTCGGTGCGATACCAAAGGCCGAGCACCAGCACGAGACAGGTCAGCAGCAGCGTCGAGCCGCCGGTGTAGCCGATGCCGAGCGATCGGTCGGCGAAGTCGGCCATCGTCGTGCCGAAGGTCGTCGATGCCACGATCGTCGCCCAGTACAGCGCCGGATGGAATTTTCGCGCGCGGATTTGCGCTGCGACCAGGACGACCATCGCGGCGAGGAACAGGCCGGTCCCCGCGAGATAGCCCCAGTTCAACGTCATCGTGACGGTGTCGCCACCGGTTTCGCCCAACGTCGTGGCGGCGATCTTGATGATCCAGAAGCCGAGCGTGACTTCCGGGACCTTGCTCTCGCTGACGATGCGGATATTCGTGTGATCTTTCATGGAATCCTCTTCGCTACGTCAGCCGCCAATCGTGGTCTGCGGCTGATGGATGACGGCGCGCGGACAGGGTCACGCCTTGGCGACGCGATCCATGACCAAAAGCAGATCGGTGACAGCCTGCTTGCACTTTGCGGCATCCGGTGTTCCCGCGCGCAGCGCCTCCAGCGCGCGGTCGATTGCTTTGTCAACGGAGTGCCAGTCGGCGGCCGCGCGCGGCTTTAGTCCCGCCTCGGCTTCATCCCATTTGGTCTCGAGATCCTTGATCCGGGTCTTGGCGCCAGGAAGGTCGCCCTTGTCGATGATCGCGGCAACTTCGACCGCGATGGTTCGGAACGGCGTGAGGTCGCCGAGCCTAGTCGTCGCGGCCTCCGCGAGCGGCACGAAGGTAATGTGCTGACTCGCATTCATCCACGGCCCGCCGGAAAAGGTTGTCACCAGGCAAACGGCGACGGCGGCAATGAGTTTCATCATGTGATTTCTCCTGTTGCGGCTCCTGCTTTCCTTCAGGGAGCGTTGAAGTTCCGATTGGAGTCATTGCGCCTGATCGGCACGGCGCGCGCCACCGCCTTCGAACGTCACCCAGGCGACGAGGCCGACGATCACGGTCAGGAAGACGATGCTGGTGTGGACCGTGCCGAGACCCATGCCACCATACTCGTGCGACTGCGACAGCAGATCGCCGAGCGAGGCGCCAAGCGGACGGGTGAGGATGTAGGCGAGCCAGAAGGTCAAGACGGGGTTGGCGCCGAGGTAGAAGGCGAACGCTACCGCGGCGATCAGCGCGGCAAACGCGACGACGCCGAGCTGGAAGCCGAGGCCGAGCGCTTCGGTCGCGAGATCGCCCGCGGCCGTGCCGAGCGCGAAGGTGAACAGGATCGCGGTCCAGTAAAACAATTCGCGCCGCCTCGTCACGATGGTGTGGATCGACAGCGTGCGCTCTGCGCCGTGCCAGATCGCAAAGGTCGCTGCGAGCGCGCAGGCGAACGCGGCGGTACTGACATAGAGGCTGATCTCGAGCTTGTCGGTGAGGAGATCAGTGAGCTGCGTGCCGACGATGCTGACGAGGATGACGGTGAGCCAGTAGATCCGGGGCACATAGGCGCGGCGGCTCAGTTGCATGAGCAGCGCGGCAACCAGCAGGGCGCTCATGCAGATGGCCGTCAGGCTGGCGCCGAGGCCGACATGCACCGCAAGATAGTCGGCGCCGGTCTCGCCGACCGTCGTCGAGAGAATCTTAATGGCCCAGAAAATCGCGGTGACCTCCGGAACCTTGTTCAGCATCTGTCTTGCGCCATAGACCGAATATTGCGACACGCCAAAAATCTCCCAAAGCCGAAGCGATGCCGGACCGTGGTGCAGGCAACTTAGGCCCGGCTTAGGGATTTTTCGGCGCAGGGCGGCCTTCGCCGCAATTCGGGCCCGCTGAGGCTCCCTAACTCCGGGCTAAGTCGGAAGGGTCATGATCTGAGGGCCGAATGGCCGGGAACTTTGAGGATCGGGTTTTGCGTGTTCTGCTGATTGAGGACGACAGGATGGTCGGGGCCGCCGTCGAGCAGGCGCTGAAGGACGCCGCTTATGCCGTCGATTGGGTCAGGGACGGCGAGGCCGCGCTGCTTGCAGCCGCGAGCGAGGCCTATGAGGTGCTGCTGCTCGATCTTGGCCTGCCGAACATGGACGGCCGGGACATTTTGCGGCGGTTGCGCGCGGGCGGCCGCAAGCTTCCCGTCATCATTGTGACCGCGCGCGATGGGATCGACGACCGGATCGAGGGACTCGACCTCGGTGCCGACGATTATCTCGTCAAGCCGTTTGAGATCCGCGAACTGCTGGCGCGGATGCGTGCGGTCACCCGCCGCGAGGCCAGCGGCTCGCCGGCGCAGCTCGGCAATGGAACGCTCAACCTGGACCCTGCGAGCCGGAAGGCCACGTATCTCACGAAATCCGCGGTGCTCACCGCTCGCGAATTTGCACTGCTCCAGGCGCTGTTGTCGCGCCCAGGTGCGATCCTGTCGCGCGGCGAGCTCGAACGGCAGATCTATGGCTGGAACGAGGAGGTTGCGAGCAACGCGATCGAATTCCTGATCCATGCGGTGCGCAAGAAGCTCGGCACCGATGCGATCCGCAACGTACGTGGCGTCGGCTGGATGGTGGATCGGCGCCTATGATCAGGTCGTTGCGAGGGCGTCTTTTCGCGGGCCTGACCGCGATCATCCTGCTGACCGGCATTGCCAGCGGCCTGTTCGCTCATCGCTGGGCTTTTGACGAGGCCATCGAGATGCAGGACTCCGTCCTGATCCAGATCGCGGCTCTCGTCCAGTCGGCGAACCTCACCGGCGGTCGCGAGCTGCACGGCGTTGATGAGGACGCCGAAGTGTGGCTGATCGAACAGTCCGCCACGCGGCCGAATGACAATGGCGAGCTCAAGCTCTGGGGCCTCAAGGACGGTCTTGCGCTCGCAACGCGAAGGGAACAGCCCATCCGCGTGCTGCTGCGAACGCGGCCGGACGGCACGCGCTTTGCGGTGGCGCAACGCACCTCGGTGCGCGACGAGATCGCAAGCGACATGGGATTCCGCACCGTGCTGCCGATCGCGGCGCTCATTCCCTGCCTGCTGCTGGTCACCGCCATCGTTATCGCGCGCTCGCTGCGGCCGATGGTTCGCCTTGCCGGCAGTCTCGACAGAAGACGTGCCGACGACATGACGCCACTGCCGACGGCGCAGATGCCGAGCGAGCTGCATCCGTTTATTGCGTCGATCAACGGGCTGTTGCAACGGGTGCGCCTTTTGATGGACCAGCAGCGGCGCTTCGTTGCGGATGCGGCGCATGAATTGCGTACGCCGATCACCGCGCTGAGCTTGCAAGCGGAGAATCTTGATCCGGTCGATCTGCCCGCGGGCGCGCGCGATCGCGTCGCGGTGCTCCAGGAGGGAATTCGCAGGACGAAACATCTCCTGGAGCAATTGCTCGCGCTCGCAAGGCAGGAGGCGGGACCATACGACCGTGTGACGATGCCACTCGTGGCGCTTGATGGCGTGGCGAAAGAGGTCGTCGCCGATACGTTGCCCGAAGCAGCCCATCGCGGCATCGATCTCGGCTTCGCGCGCGTCGAACCCGTCGCGGTTCGCGGTGAAGTGGTGATGCTTGCCGCGCTGGTCCGCAATCTCCTCGACAATGCGCTGCGCTTCACCCGGCGAGGCGGACGGATCGATGCGTGTGTGTACCGGGACGGCGCGGCGGCGATCCTTCAGATCGAGGACACCGGGTCCGGCGTGGCTCCGGACGAGATCGATCGGATATTTGAGCCGTTCTTCCGCGGCCAGCATCCGGAGGGCGACGGCGTCGGTCTTGGCCTTTCGATCGTCAAGCGGATGGTCGATCGGCTTGGCGGATCGATTGAAGCTGTAAACATCACTGAAGCGGGGCGAACCGGATTGAGGATCATCGCCAGATTGCCCGCAGCCGTTTGACGATCACTCCCCCTGGACCCATTCGGCCACGCTGCGCCAGAGCGTGTCGCGGTGCTCGGGGCGGAAGAAGCCGAAATGGCCGATCGCCTTGGCCCCGACGTCGGATGGTTTGACGGTCAGCACCTCCGGCTTGATCGCGGTAAAGCCACTCGAGAGCAATTCTACCGCAGGCCGCGTTGCCCATGGATCGTCGGAGAAGCACAGCGCGCGCAGCTCACCCTTGAACTTGGCGAAATTCTCCAGCGCCGGCAGCTTCGAATCGAACAGATAGTGCGGGCTCGAGACCCATTCGGCCCATTGCAGGAAGACGCCCTTGGGCAAATCCTCGCCGATGCCGGCCCAGCCTGGCGCGTAGCCGAGCGCCTGGACCAGCGGCACGCCGACAAAGTTCATGAAGGCATAGATGCGGTACTTTTCCGGCGACGTCATCAGCCGCCAGGTCGCGGCCTGCGAGGCCAATAACATGGCGCGCGAAACTTCCGAATTGTTTTCGAGGAGCCCAAGAGCCTGGCCGCCGAAGGAATGGCCGACATAGGCAAACGGCAGCGTGGTGTACCGCTCGCGCATCCAGCGCACTGCGGCCGTGACGTCGAGTGCGGCCCAGTCCGACATCGAGGCCTTGAAACCGACCAGCGATTTCGGCTGGTTGTAGCCGACCATCGCGGGCCGCCGGGAATCGCCGATGCCGCGATAGTCATAGGTCATCACCGCGCAGCCGCGGTGGGCGAGATAGGAGGCAAAGCCGCGGTAGATTTTTCGCGGGACAGCGGTGGCGGAGTTGATCAGCACGGCATGGCGCTTGGTGCCGCGCGGCAGGAACAGGGTGCCGCTCAGCGCATACCCGTCGGTCGCCGGGAAGCTGATCTCGTCGATGAAAACGTCGTCGCGCGCCGCGTCCATGGGCACCAGCTGTCTGGCCTGAGTTTCCCCTGGCTCCCAGCAAATGCGAATTCAGCTTTCCCCGCAAGGGTTTGCAGTGCGAAACGGATTTACAACTGGCGGCCCGTGGTCAGCCTGTGTATAAGGCGGCCCTCGCAACCCACAGATCAGGTTGCACTTTTTGCTTCACGGAGAGATTGCGATGTCCGAGCGGTGGACGCCCGAGTCCTGGCGCAGCAAGCCGGTGCTACAGGTGCCGGACTATCCCGATGCGAAGGCCCTGGCCGACGTCGAGGCGCAGCTTGCGACCTTTCCGCCGCTGGTGTTTGCGGGCGAGGCGCGCAACCTGAAAAAGGCGCTGGCGCGCGTGGCGGCCGGCGAGGCTTTCCTGCTCCAGGGCGGCGACTGTGCCGAGAGTTTTGCCGAGCACGGCGCCAACAACATCCGCGATTTCTTCCGCGTGCTGCTCCAGATGGCCGTCGTGCTGACCTATGCCGGCGCGGTGCCGGTGGTGAAGGTCGGCCGCGTCGCCGGCCAATTCGCCAAGCCACGCTCCTCGCCGACCGAGAAGATCAACGGTGTCGAGCTGCCGAGCTATCGCGGCGACATCGTCAACGACATCGCCTTCACCAAGGAAGCGCGCGTGCCGGACCCGCAGCGTCAGCTGATGGCCTATCGCCAGTCGGCCGCGACGCTGAACCTGCTGCGCGCGTTCGCCACCGGCGGCTACGCCAATCTCGGCAGCGTGCATCAATGGATGCTCGGGTTCCTGAAGGATTCACCTCAATCCCGCCGCTACAAGGAATTGGCCGACCGAATCTCGGACGCGCTGAACTTCATGCGCGCCTGCGGCCTTGATCTTGAAGCTCATCCTGAGCTGCGCGCCACCGATTTCTACACCAGCCACGAGGCGCTGCTGCTCGGCTACGAGCAGGCCATGACCCGGGTCGATTCCACCACCGGCGACTGGTACGCGACCTCAGGCCACATGATCTGGATCGGCGACCGCACCCGCCAGCTCGATCACGCCCATGTCGAATATTTCCGCGGCATCAAGAACCCGATCGGCCTGAAATGCGGCCCCTCGCTCAAGCCGGACGAATTGTTGAGGCTGATCGACGTGCTCAATCCCGACAACGAGCCCGGCCGGCTGACGCTGATCAACCGCTTTGGCTCGGACAAGGTCGCCGACCACCTGCCGAACCTGATCCGCGCCGTGAAGCGCGAGGGCAGGGTGGTGGTCTGGTCGTGCGATCCCATGCACGGCAACACCATCACCTCGACCTCGGGCTACAAGACGCGGCCGTTCGACCGCGTGCTGTCGGAGGTGAAGTCGTTCTTCACGATTCACGCCGCCGAAGGCACCCACGCCGGCGGCGTGCATCTGGAGATGACCGGTCAGGACGTCACCGAGTGTATCGGCGGCGCCCGCGCCATCACCGACGAGGATCTCAACGACCGCTACCACACGGTCTGTGATCCCCGCCTCAATGCCGAGCAATCCATAGATATGGCCTTCCTGGTCGCGGAGCTGCTCAAGCAGGAACGCGCCGGCAAGGTCAGGCCGATGCCGGCCGCAGCGGGGCTCTAGGACCTTGCTGCGGATCTGGAAGGCCACGATCAACTCCCGCAACGGTCTGGCCTTTGCGTTCCGCTCGGAGCAGGCCGTCCGCGAGGAGATTGTTGCGCTCCTGTTGTCGCTGCCGCTGGCCTGGTTCGTCGCCGCGACCGCGATGCGCGCGGTCGAATTGGTGTGTGCGGTGGCGTTCGTTCTGGTGGTTGAATTGCTCAACACCGCGATCGAGAAGCTCGCTGACCGCCTGACCTTGGATCACGACAAGCAGATCGGGCGGGTCAAGGACATGGGCTCAGCCGCGGTCGGCGTCGCGCTGCTGATGGCCGGGGCATTCTGGATCCTTGCCATCGTCGAGCGGTTGGGTTTCGTTTAGCGACAACATCGGACAAGGCGCACATGACCGAACGTCTCGACGCATTCGCGGTCACGCTCGCCCAGCTCAATCCGGTCATGGGCGACATCGAGGGCAACGCCGCCAAGGCGCGGGCTGCGCGTGCGCAGGCAGCCGCCGATCGCGCCGATCTCGTGCTGTTTCCGGAATTGTTCATCGCCGGCTATCCGCCGGAGGACCTCGTGCAGAAGCCGGCGTTCCAGGCCGCCTGTCGCGCCGCGATTGAAACGCTGGCGCGCGAGACCGCCGATGGCGGGCCGGCCATGCTGGTCGGCACGCCCTGGGTCGAGGACGGCAAGCTCTACAATGCCTGCGCGCTGCTCGATGGCGGCCGCATCGCGAGCTTGCGCTTCAAGTGCAACCTGCCGAACTACGGCGTGTTCGACGAGAAGCGGCTGTTCTCGCGCGGACCTGCCTCAGGGCCCGTCACCGTGCGCGGCGTGCGGATTGGCGTACCGATCTGCGAGGACATCTGGCTGGAAGAATCCGAGGACTACGAGAACGTGGTCGAGACGCTGGCCGAGACCGGCGCCGAGATCATTCTGGTGCCGAACGGCTCGCCCTATGCCCGCGACAAGAACGACGTGCGACTGTCTGTGGCGGTGGCGCGGGTCACCGAAAGCGGCCTGCCGCTGGTCTGGCTCAACCAGGTCTGCGGCCAGGACGAGCTGGTGTTCGACGGCGCCTCGTTCGCGCTCAACGGCGATTTCTCGCTTGCTGCCCAATTGCCCGCATTCGAAGAGAGCATCACCACGCTGCGGTTCACCAGGACCGGTGACGACTGGCGCTGCGCCGGGCCGATCGCCGAGCAGCCCGAGGGCGACCATGCCGACTATGCCGCCTGTGTGCTCGGCCTGCGCGATTACGTCGGCAAGAACGGCTTTCCCGGTGTGCTGCTCGGCATTTCCGGCGGCATCGATTCCGCGCTGTGCGCGGCGATCGCCGTGGATGCGCTCGGCGCCGATCAGGTCCACGGCGTGATGCTGCCTTACCGCTACACGGCGGCGAGCTCGATCGCTGATGCCGGCGAGCTCGCTGGGCATTTGGGGATCCGCTACGAGGTGCTGCCGATCGCGGAAGCCGTGAACGGTTTTGAGGCCATCCTCGAAGGCATCTTCAAGAATCTGCCGCCTGATATGACCGAGGAAAATCTTCAGGCCCGCACCCGCGGCACGCTGCTGATGGCGATCTCCAACAAGACCGGGCTGATGGTGGTGACCACCGGCAACAAGTCGGAAATGTCGGTCGGTTACGCCACGCTCTATGGCGACATGAACGGCGGCTTCAATCCGATCAAGGACATCTCCAAGACGCAGGTGTTTCGGCTGGCAGCGCTACGCAATAGCTGGAAGCCCGACGGCGCACTTGGGCCCGCGGGCGAGGTGATTCCGCCCGACATCATCACGCGCCCGCCGACCGCAGAGTTGCGCGAGAACCAGACCGATCAGGACTCGCTGCCGCCCTATGAGGTACTCGATGCGATCCTCGAGCGTCTGGTCGAACGCGAACAGCCGCTCGACCAGATCATCGCCGCCGGTTTCGATCGCGAGACGGTGGTGCGTGTCGATCATCTCCTCAACGTCGCCGAATACAAGCGACGCCAGGCCGCGCCCGGCGTCAAGGTGACGCCCAGGAATTTCGGCCGCGACCGCCGCTATCCCATCACCAACCGCTTTCGCGACAGCGGCGAGCCGCTGGCCGCGGCGGACGAGACACTCGTGTCGCGCGGCAATCAGGCCTCAATCGACGCGTTCGAAGGGTGAGTTGATCGAGTAGGGTGGGCAAAGCGAAGCGTGCCCACCACTTCTTTTCCAATCGCCGTAAAAATGGTGGGCACAGCGCTGCGCGCTTTTGCCCACCCTGCGAGACCTGTTCCAATCCGCGCCGCGGAGTACTGGATGCCCCGCCTTCGCGGAGCATGACAGCGGAGAACGCCTCTACTTCTGTTGCTGCGGCAGGAAAGTCGGGCCGACCGAGCGGATCGGCTTGTTCTCCGAGCTAGCCGCCGTGCCGGTATCGGCAGGCGGGGCTGCGGCTGGCGCGTTGGCCGCCGTTGGCGCGGGTGCGGCGCCCTTCTTGCCGGTCGCGCCCTTGGTGAGCTGCCGCTGCTGCATCTTCTTGGCGCTTTCCTCGGTGACGATGATGTCGCCCTGCTGCTCGACGCTGGCCTTGTCGTCGGCGGACTTCAGCGCGTCCGCCCAGCTCTGGCCGGCGGCCTTGCAGGAGCAGGACGGGTTGAACTCGGTGCGGAATTTGAAGGCGGTCGGCAGCGCCGTGTAGGGCTGTCCGCTGATCGAGACCGCGGAGTTCATGTCCTCGCCCGGATTGCGGTGGGCGTAGAGCACGGCTTCGGCCGCCGGACACAACGCCTTGCAGGTCCTCTCGTCATCGGGGAAGCGCGCCGGCACGGTGGCGAACGAGATCGGGAAATAGGCGCCGTCGCAGGTACGCACGCACACGGTGCGATAGGTGCCGGATTGCGGGCCGAGGTCGGCGGGCGGCACCCCTTGCGGATTGTTGGGGTTGTTGCCGCCGCCGAACAGATTGCTCAGGAAGTTGCCACCCTGCGACTGCACGGCGTTGGCATATTGCGGTCCGCAATTGTTCTGCGCGAGCGCGATCAGCACCGAACGGCGCTGGCTGTCGCGCTCGGGGCTGGCGCCGCCGGCACCGCCGCCGCGCAGGCGTTCGAGGTTGCCGGTGATCTGGTCCAGATTGGCGCGCATCTGCTGGATCTGGGTGTTGACCGGACCGCATTGCGCCGACTGGCCGCTGAAGAGCGAGAAGAAGCCGGAGGAATCGCAACCCATGCGCTTGGCCTGCATGGTGACGCGGTCGAGCTCGGCCTGCTGCTTGGCCTGAGAGTCCTGGTAGCGGCGGATCTGTTCGTCGCGCGCGGGGTCGCCGTTCGTCCCACGGTCGAGCCCGGCGAGCTGTCCTTCCAGGCGTACACACATCGGGTTCGATCCGGGCCCGCCTTGCGCACCCGGAGGCGGTGGTCCGGGAGGGCCAGCCTGCGCGAGAGCATCGCCGGCGAGCACGATCGTGCTCAGGAGCACCGCACAGGCAAGGAAGGAGCGGGGACGGGAGAGAGACAAAAATTCAGGCATATCCGCCATTCTAGCGAGGTCACGGCCCCAAGTGACTTTCCAATGTGACTCGAGGGGCCGAACGCGCCCTCCAATAGCCGCTTCCTGCGGCAGCGTCACGTCGTTTCAGGGGCCGAAGACTGGTCCTAAGATCCGCCAGTTCCGAGCGAATTCAGCGCTGGCAGGTGATTGCGACATATTCGTCGCAATGGCCATGGGAGCAGTTTGCGCCGGATTTGGGGACAGAGCCGGTAATTTCGTCGGGATCGACCCGGCGATAGGCGGAAGCCTGGGCAAAATCGCGTGACTGGCAGTAGTTGCGGGCGACCTGCGCGCCGCATTTGTCGCCCTTGGCCAGGCACTGGTCGACGCCGTAGCCCTCCGCCTGATTCGGAATGATGAAGACGCGGGTCTCGGCGACGGCGCTGGATGCCGCAAGGATGGAGGCGCAGGACATGAGCGCGAGCAATGATCGCATGAAAACACCGGGGGCAAAAAGGGGAACTGCCAGTTCAAGAATGGGCCCAAATAGTTAAGGATGATGAACCATCAAGGCGGGTGGCCTGCGCATTGCGGAGATAACACGGCTTTTCCGCGGCTCTCTTGACGCGGGGCCGGCTCATAGCCCATATGTTCCGCCATGAACGGTCTCCTCGTCATTTGCGCCATTTGCCGCGAGATTACGAGCTAGCGATTCGCTGGCTGGAGCCGTCTTTTCTCAAAAACATTGAGAGCACTGGACGCCCGGCCAACAGCCGACGGGTGTCATATGGAATTGCGTCTTTACGATACGCTGAGCCGGGAAAAGCGCGCCTTTGTGCCGCTCGATCCGAACAATGTCCGCATGTATGTCTGCGGACCGACCGTCTATGACTTCGCCCATATCGGCAACGCCCGGCCGGTGATCGTGTTCGACGTGCTGTTTCGGCTGCTGCGCCATCTCTATGGCGAGGCGCACGTCACGTATGTCCGCAACATCACCGACGTGGACGACAAGATCAACGACCGCGCGGCGCGTGATTTCCCCGGCCTGCCGCTGAACGAGGCCATTCGCAAGGTCACCGAGCAGACCGGCCGGCAGTTTCACGCCGACGTGGATGCGCTCGGCGCGCTCCGGCCGAGCGTCGAGCCACGCGCGACCGAGCATATCGGCGAGATGCGCGAGATCATCGAAAAGCTGATCGCCGGCGGTTTCGCCTATGTCGCCGAGGACCATGTACTGTTCTCGCCGCAGGCCATGAACGCGGCCAACTCCGGGCTGCCGCGCTACGGTGCGCTGTCCAAACGTTCGCTGGACGAGATGATCGCCGGCGCCCGCGTCGACGTCGCGCCCTACAAGCGCGACGCCACCGACTTCGTGTTGTGGAAGCCGTCCAAGCCGGGCGAGCCGTCATGGCCGTCGCCGGCGGGCATCAAGGCAGAGGGCCGTCCGGGCTGGCACATCGAGTGCTCGGCCATGGCCTGGAAGCATCTCGGGGAGCATTTTGATATCCACGGTGGCGGCATCGATCTCGTGTTTCCGCATCACGAGAACGAGATCGCGCAGACCTGCTGCGCCTTCCATCGCGAGCGGATGGCGAACTACTGGATGCACAACGGCTTCCTGCAGGTCGAGAGCGAGAAGATGTCGAAGTCGCTCGGCAACTTCGTCACCATCCACGAACTGCTCGCGGATTGGCCGGGCGAGGTGCTGCGCCTGAACATGCTGAAGTCGCATTACACTTCGCCGATCGATTGGACCATGAAGTCGCTGGAGGAAAGCGCCAAGACGCTCAACGACTGGTATCGCTTTGCGGCGGACGCCGAGCCCGGCAAGCCGGCGGCGACGGTGGTCGAGCCGTTGCTCGACGACCTCAACACGTCGCTGGCGATCGCCGCGCTGCACGGCCTGCGCAACAATTCCGACGCGAGTGGCCTCGCCGCGTCGCTACGTCTGCTCGGCTTTCTTTCCGAGAGCGCCGCGCAATGGGAAGGCCGCAAGCAACAGGCAAGCGGCGTGGACGCAAGCGAGATCGATCGCCTGATTGCCGAACGCGCGGCTGCGCGAGCGCGAAAGGATTTCAATGAGTCCGATCGCATCCGGGACGAGCTCGTCGCGAAGGGCGTCGTGCTGAAGGACGGCAAGGATGCCGACGGCAAGCCGGTGACGACATGGGAGCTGGCGTGATGGCACAAGCGCTTCCAAAAGCGGGCTTGCGGCCGTTCCTGCCGGATGACGTGCCGGTGCTCGCCGCGATCTTCACGGCCAGCATCGAGGAACTGACCGGCGACGATTACAACGAGGCGCAGCAGCAGGCCTGGATGGCCGCGGCGGAGGACGACGAGTTCGGCAAGCGGCTCGCGGCCGATTTGACCCTGATCGCGACGCTGGAGGGCTCGCCCGTTGGCTTCGCCTCGCTGCGGGGCAAGGATCACATCCGCATGCTCTATGTGCATCCGGCCGTGGCCGGGCAGGGGCTGGCGACGATGCTCGTCGATGCGCTGGAAAAGCTTGCCGGCGGTCGCGGCGCGGAAAAGCTGACGGTCGACGCCAGCGATAACGCGCAGGGTTTTTTCGCGAAGCGCGGCTATGTCGCCATGCAGCGCAACAGCATCACCGTCAACGACGAGTGGCTGGCCAACACCACCATGCAAAAGACGCTCGGGGCCAATCCCGCGTCGGGAGCGCTGCAATGAGCAGAGAGCGTCTTTATCTCTTCGACACCACGCTGCGCGACGGTGCGCAGACCAACGGCGTCGATTTCACGCTGGCCGACAAGCAGATCATCGCCGCGATGCTCGACGAGCTCGGCATCGACTATGTCGAGGGCGGCTATCCCGGCGCCAACCCGACCGACACGGAATTTTTCGGCACCAGGCCGAAGCTGAACCATGCGCGCTTTACCGCCTTCGGCATGACACGGCGGTCGGGGCGCTCCGTCTCCAACGATCCCGGCGTAGCCGGACTTCTGGAGGCCAAGGCCGACGCGATCTGCTTCGTGGCGAAGTCTTCCGCTTATCAGGTGCGGGTCGCGCTGGAGACGACGAAGGAGGAGAACCTCGCTTCGATCCGCGACAGCGTCGCGGCTGCGAAAGCCGTCGGCCGCGAAGTGATGCTCGATTGCGAGCACTTCTTCGACGGCTACAAGGAGGATCCGAGCTTTGCGCTCGCCTGCGCGAAGGCCGCCTACGAGGCCGGTGCGCGCTGGGTGGTGCTGTGCGACACCAATGGCGGCACCATGCCGAACGAGATCGAGGCCATCGTGACCGAGGTGACAAAGCATATCCCTGGCGATCATCTCGGCATCCACGCCCATAACGACACCGAGCAGGCGGTGGCGAATTCGCTCGCGGCGGTGCGTGCCGGCGCGCGGCAGATCCAGGGCACGCTGAACGGCCTTGGCGAGCGCTGCGGCAACGCCAATCTGTGCTCGCTGATCCCGACCTTGAAGCTGAAGCAGGAGTTTGCCGACGCCTTCGAGATCAGCGTCACGCCGGAGAAGCTCGCGACCCTGGTCCAGGTCTCGCGCACGCTCGACGACATGCTCAACCGCGTGCCGAACCGGCATGCGGCCTATGTCGGCGAGAGCGCCTTCGTCACCAAGACCGGCATTCACGCGTCCGCCGTGATGAAGGATCCGCACACTTATGAGCACGTCTTGCCCGAACTGGTCGGCAATCACCGCAAGGTGCTGGTGTCCGACCAGGCCGGCCGCTCCAACGTGATCGCCGAACTCGACCGCGCCGGCATCGCCTACGAGAAGAGCGATCCGAAGCTGACGCGGCTGGTCGAGGAATTGAAGGAGCGCGAAGCGGCGGGCTACGCCTATGAGTCCGCCAACGCCTCGTTCGAGCTGCTGGCGCGCCGCACGCTCGGTAAGGTGCCGCAATATTTCGAGGTCGAGCAGTTCGACGTCAATGTCGAGCAGCGCTACAATGCGCTCGGCGAACGCGTCACCGTGGCGCTCGCCGTGGTCAAGGTCAACGTCGCCGGCGAGCATTTGATCTCGGCCGCCGAAGGCAACGGCCCCGTCAACGCGCTCGATGTTGCGCTCCGCAAGGATCTCGGCAAGTACCAGAAATACATCGAAGGCCTGAGGCTGATCGACTATCGCGTGCGTATCCTCAACGGCGGCACCGGCGCGGTCACGCGCGTGCTGATCGAGAGCGAGGACGAGAACGGCGACAACTGGACCACGGTCGGCGTTTCCCCCAACATCATCGACGCCTCGTTCCAGGCGCTGATGGATTCGGTGATCTACAAGCTGGTGAAGTCGGGCGCGCCGGCGTAGGGCTTTGCCTTGTCATTCCGGGGCGGTCCGCAGGACCGAACCCGGAATCTCGAGATTCCGGGTTCACGCTTCGCGTGCCCCGGAATGACTGGGGGAGGGACGCGACCAATGATCGACCACATCTCCGTCGGCGTCAGCGAGCTCGACCGCTCCGCGAAATTCTACGAAGCAACCCTCGCCGCGCTCGGCCTGACGCGCCTGGTCACGCGGCCGCGCACGATTGGCTTCGGCAAGGCCTATCCTGAATTCTGGATCAATCTGCGCGAGGGCATGCCGCTTGTGCTGCCGGAGAGCGGCGTGCACATTTGCGTGCGGGCGAGGACGACGGGCGAAGTCGATGCCTTTCACGCCGCGGCGCTTGCGGCCGGCGGTGCATCGGATGGTGCCCCGGGCATCCGTCCGCACGACCGCGTGCGCTACTACGCGGCCTTCGTCGTCGATCCCGACGGCAACCGCATCGAGGCGGTGACGTTTCCGGCAGAGTAGAGCGTTACGATCAATTGCTAACTATCGAACGCGAAGGAGGTGCGCTCCTCTCCCGCTTGCGGGAGAGGGCTGGGGAGAGGATGTCTCTGCAAAGAGATTCCAACGAGGAGAGAACCCTCACCCGCCGCTGCGCGGCGACCTCTCCCGCAAGCGGGAGAGGTGACCGAGCCCGCGGCTATATCGAATCAGCCAATCCTTAGAGCCTGCGCGCCACTTCGGGGGCCATCTGCTTTTCCGACTCGGCGATCTGTGTCGCCGCGGCTTTCAGCTTCGGCAAGATCTCCTCGATCCGATCGGCTTTGATGATGTCGACGGACAGACCGGCGCGGATGAACTCGGTCTGGCGCATATGCGACAGCAAGGAGAACAGCGGCTCCCAGAAATTGTCGATATTGGCGAGCAGCACCGGCTTGGCGTGGCGCCCGAGCTGCTTCCAGGTCAATTGCTCGACCAGCTCCTCCAGCGTGCCGACGCCGCCCGGCAGCGCCACAAAGGCGTCGGAGCGCTCGAACATCAGCCGCTTGCGCTCGTGCATGTCGGGCGTGACGATCATCTCCTGCACCCGGGTCAGCGCGTTCTCGCGCTTCCGCAGGAATTCGGGAATGATGCCGGTGACGGTGCCGCCGTGGTCGAGCACGGAGGTCGCGACCGAGCCCATCAGGCCGAGCGAGCCGCCGCCATAGACCAGGCGGATGTTGTTCTCGGCGAGCGCTTTGCCGAACGCCTTGGCGCCTTCGGTGAAGTGGGGATTGGTTCCGGGGCCGGAGCCGCAATAGACACAGACGGTTTTGATCGTGCTCATTGGTGCCATGATGCATTGCAGCGAAGATGCGTCAAGCCCAATCGGTGATTCGGGCCCACCGGAAATCTACCGGTAAATGGCGACAAACAATCGAAGATTCGCCATCTGGCGGGGTGCACTGGCATCTGGAAGTCTCTATATGTCGGTCGAAAATCGCAAATCGTAACGCTGCCCGCATCCGGCGGGCCTTCAGGCTTCTTGATGGACCAACCTCAATCGCTCGGCGGCGCCGACGTTCCTGATCCTGCCGGCGGAGCGCTCGAGCGGGCCACGTTGATGGGCACGCTGGCGCATCTGTGGCCCTATATCTGGCCCGGCGACCGCTTCGACCTGAAGATGCGCGTGGTCTGGTCGATGGTGCTGCTGCTCGCCGCCAAGCTAATCACGCTGACGGTTCCCTTCAGCTTCAAATGGGCGACGGACGCGCTGACCGGCGCCAACACCGCACCGGTGCAGCCTGACAATTGGCACCTCTGGGTGATCGCATCGCCGCTGCTGCTGACGGCGAGCTACGGCGTGATGCGCATCCTGATGGCGGTGCTGACGCAGTGGCGCGACGGCATCTTTGCGCGCGTCGCCATGCACGCGGTGCGCAAGCTCGCCACCATCACCTTCATCCACATGCACGAGCTCTCGCTGCGCTTTCACCTGGAGCGCAAGACCGGCGGCCTGACGCGCGTGCTCGAGCGCGGCCGCTCCGGCATCGAAGTCATCGTGCGCATGGTGATCCTCCAGCTGATCCCGACCATCGTCGAGGTCTCGTTGCTGCTGGCGGTGCTGCTGTGGCAGTTCGACTGGCGCTACGTGGTCGCGACGCTGATCACCGTCGCCGTCTATATGTACTACACCTACGTCGCGACCGAGTGGCGGATCGGCATCCGCCGCAAGATGAACGATTCGGACACCGAGGCGAACACCAAGGCGATCGATTCGCTGCTCAACTATGAGACCGTGAAATATTTCAGCGCCGAGGCACGCGAGGCGCAGCGTTACGACCGCTCGGTCGCGCGCTACGAGGAGGCGAGCGTGCAGGCCTATACCTCGCTCGCCGTGCTTAACACCGGGCAAGCCGTCATCTTCACGCTGGGCCTGACCGCGACCATGCTGATGTGCGCGATCGGCGTGCGGAACGGCACCAACACGGTCGGCGATTTCGTGCTGGTCAATGCCATGATGATCCAGCTCTACCAGCCGCTGAACTTCATGGGCATGGTCTATCGCGAGATCAAGCAGGCGATCATCGACATCGAGAAGATGTTCAACGTGCTCGGCCGTGAGGCCGAGATCAAGGACGCGCCCGGCGCAAAGCCGCTGGTGGTCTCCGCGGGCAATTTGCGTTTCGAGGATGTGCGCTTCGCCTACGAGCCGGCGCGGCCGATCCTCAAAGGCATCAGCTTCGAGGTGCCGGCCGGCAAGACGGTCGCGATCGTCGGCCCGTCCGGAGCCGGCAAGTCGACTATCTCGCGGCTGCTGTTCCGGCTCTACGATATCTCGGGCGGCAAGATCCTGATCGACGGCCAGGATATCCGTGACGTCACGCAGGCCTCGCTGCGCGCCTCGATCGGCATGGTGCCGCAGGACACGGTGCTGTTCAACGACACCATCCGCTACAACATCCGCTACGGCCGCTGGGACGCTGATGACGCCGCGGTCGAAGAGGCGGCGCAGCTGGCCCAGATCGACCGTTTCATCCGCATGGCGCCGAAGGGTTATGAGACCCAGGTCGGCGAGCGCGGCCTGAAACTGTCCGGTGGCGAGAAGCAGCGGGTCGCGATCGCGCGTACTGTCTTGAAGGCGCCGCCGATCCTGGTGCTGGACGAGGCGACCTCGGCGCTCGACACCCACACCGAGCACGAGATCCAGGGCGCGCTCGACCGCGTCGCCAAGAACCGGACCTCGCTGGTGATCGCACACCGGCTCTCCACTATCGTCGGTGCCGACGAGATCATCGTGCTGGACCAGGGCCGCATCGCCGAGCGAGGCACGCATGCTCAGCTGCTCGCACAGGGGGGCCTCTATGCCAGCATGTGGAACAGGCAGCGCGAGGCCGAGGCCGCACGCGAGAAGCTGGCCAAGATGGCCGATACCAGCGAGGCGCCGAACCGGGAGCCGCCGCCGGTCGAGGACGTCCTCACGACGCCTGTCGCCGCGGAGTGAGCTTGTCTCCGGTCCCAACTCTGGCCTAAACAACCCCGTGCGCGAGACCACTCGCGCCATCACCCCTTTTTGCGGCAGATAGCGATGTCCATTCTCGATTCGGTCCAGCGGCAGATCCCGCCGATCCACAAGGAGGGCTATCCCTTCATCGGCGGCTTTGCGCTGGCAAGCCTCGTCCTGTTCTGGCTGTGGTCGCCGCTCGGGTGGATCGGCACCATTCTCACGGTGTGGTGCGCACTGTTCTTCCGTGACCCCGTGCGGGTTACGCCGGTGCGCGACGGCCTCGTGGTGTCGCCGGCAGATGGCCGCGTCTCCATGATCACCATGGCGCTGCCGCCGGCCGAACTCGGGCTCGGCGACCGGCCGCTGCCGCGCATCTCCGTCTTCATGAGCGTGTTCAACTGCCATGTGAACCGCAGCCCGGTGGCGGGCAGGGTGGACCGCATCGCCTACCGGCCGGGCCTCTTCATCAATGCCGAGCTCGACAAGGCGAGCGAGGACAATGAGCGCAATTCGCTGGTCATCTCGACGCCGCAAGGCCGCATCGGCGTGATCCAGATCGCGGGCCTCGTGGCCAAACGCATCGTCTGCTTCGTCCGGGAAGGGCAGGCGCTCGGCGCCGGCGAGCGGTTTGGCCTGATCCGGTTCGGCTCGCGGCTTGATGTTTATCTGCCGCTCGGCACCAAGGCGCTGGTCTCCGAAGGCCAGACCGCGATTGCCGGCGAAACCATCCTGGCCGATCTCGTTTCGGATGATACGGCCCGCGCCTATCGCGCCAATTAACCATTGGGGCCCAGGCCGGGGGTCTTCCGCCGCAATGGCGGAGGGCAACGCGGCTTGCTATATCTCGTCTTAACGTGAGGACGAGCCATGACGCCCTACGACTTCAAAGATCCAGACGTGCGCCGCCGGCGGTTCCGCCCGATCCCGGTGCGGATGCTGGTGCCCAACGTCATCACGCTGCTGGCGATCTGCGCCGGGCTGACGGCGATCCGGCTGTCGATCGAAGGGCGGATGACGCTCGCCGTCTACGCCATCGTGTTTGCAGCCGCGCTCGACGGCATCGACGGCCGCGTCGCCCGCATGATCAAGGGCCAGTCGAAATTCGGCGCCGAGCTCGACAGCCTCGCCGACTTCGTCAATTTTGGCGTGGCGCCCGGCTTGATGCTGTATTTCTGGCAGCTGCACGAGCTCGGCAATGCAGGTTGGATCGCCGCGATGGTGTTTGCGATCTCCGGAGGCCTGAGGCTCGCGCGCTTCAACGCCACCATGGACGATCCGAACAAGCCGGCCTTCGCCGCCAATTTCTTCACCGGCGTGCCGGCGCCGGCCGGCGCGATCACGGTGCTGCTGCCGATCTATGTCGCGTTTCTTGACCTCGGCCGCTGGCCCGCGGCGCTGACGGCCGCCTACACGCTGCTGATCGCCTTCCTGATGGTGTCGCGCCTGCCGGTGTTCTCCGGCAAGACCAAGCGCATGCGCGTGCCACCCGAACTGGTGCTGCCGGCGTTCGTCGCGGTGGTCGTGTTCATCGCGCTTGTGATCGCCTATCCCTGGCATGTGCTGACGATCGGAACGGTGCTGTATCTGCTCGCCCTGCCGCTCGGCTATAAATCCTATCGCGACCAGGCGCGCGCGATGGAAGCCGCCGCGCCCGTGGCGGGCGAGGTCTCGTCGCCGCCTTCGGCGCCGACGCTGGCCAACCTGTCGGAGCCGCCGCGCGACGACCGGCCCGATCGGCTGCACTGAACGGCAGATCGCGGATATCTGCCATGAGAGCTTCCTGAGTTGGGTTGAGGCCCGATCTCGGCTATATCGCCCTGTGCCGGCGGCATCGCGTCAATCAGCCGCCAACCTGGGGGAGAATGCCGTGACTGATACCGCAACCAGGCCGCTGCCTGCTTCCGTGCTCGAAGCGCTGGGTCGCTACGATACGCCCACGATCTGCAACGCGATGGAGATCGTGGCGCCCGAGCGCCGGCTGATCGGCTACACCACCAAGCCGCTGGTCTGTCCGTTCCCCGATCTGCCGCCGATCGTCGGCTATGCCCGCACCGTTGCGATCCGCTCGGTGCTGAAGTCCTCGCTTGCACCGGACGAGCAGTCCAGGCGCCGCATCGACTATTACGAATATGTCGGCACCGGCCACGGCCCGCGCATCTCGGTGATCCAGGACATCGACGGTCCTGACGTCGGCTACGGCGCGTTCTGGGGCGAGGTGCAGAGCAACGTGCACAAGGCGCTCGGTTGCCTCGGCGTCATCACCGACGGCTCGATCCGCGACATCCCGCAATGGGCGCCCGGCTTCCAGGCGCTGGCCGGCTCGATCGGCCCGTCGCATGCATGGGTGCATGCGGAAAGCTTCGGCGGCGAAGTGCGCGTTGCCGGCATGACCGTGAAATCGGACGACCTGATCCATGCCGACCAGCATGGCGCCATCGTGATCCCGCTCGACATCGCGGCGACACTGCCTGAGGCGGCCGAGCTTTGCGGGCGCCGCGAGACGCCGATCCTCGAGATCGCCCGCAGCCCCGACTTCTCGCTGGAGAAGCTGAAGGCCGCGCTGAAGCGCTCGGCGGAGATTCACTGAGTACGGAGTGATCCCATGGACATGCGCGGCAAGACGGTGCTGATCACGGGCTCGACCGATGGTGTCGGGCGCTATGTCGCAAGTCGTCTTGCCGCCGAGGGTGCGCACGTCCTGATCCACGGCCGCGATGCGGCGCGGGCGAAAACGCTGATCGACGAGATCGTGAAGGCCGGCCACGCCGCGCCGACGTTTTATCAGGCCGATTTGTCATCGATTTGGAGCACCCGCGAGCTCGCCGCAGCCGTGATCCGCGACCACCGGCGTCTCGACGTCTTCGTCAGCAATGCCGGCATCGGCTCGCAGAACGACGGGCCGCAGCGGCAGGAGAGCCGCGACGGTCACGAGCTGCGCTTTGCCGTCAACTATCTTTCGGGCTTCCTGCTCGCTCGTCTGCTACTGACGCTGCTCAAGAGTGCGGCGCCGTCGCGGATCGTCAATGTTGCGTCCCTCGGCCAGCATCCGATCGATTTCGACGACGTCATGATCACCAAGGGCTACAGCGGCTCGCGCGCCTATGCGCAGAGCAAGCTCGCGCAGATCATGTTCACCATCGATCTCGCGGAAGAGCTTAGGGATGCCGGCATCACGGTGAACGCGCTGCATCCGGCGACCTACATGAATACGGCCATGGTGCGGGCCGGCGGCATCACGCCCATGTCGACCGTCGAACAGGGTGGTGCTGCGATCCTGCATCTGGTCGAGGGCGACGACGTCGCGGGCAAGAGCGGCCTGTTCTTCAACGGCATGAACGAGATGCGCGCCAATCCGCAGGCCTACGACGCGGACGCGCGCAAGCGCCTGCGCGCGCTCAGCCTGGAGCTGACCGGCCTGTCGTCCTAGCCCATCCGGTTATGGTTAGCGAAGCGTTGAAATTCCTGTCGCTTGACGGCAAATCGCGGCTCGTTCAGCGGCGGCGTGCCGCACTGTCCGGACTTAACCTTTACGCGTCTTTAATCGCGCGCCACTAGGGTTTTCGATGCGGTTCGGGGTTGGACTGCGCCATCGGCCAGGACGGCCGTTGTTGCGTTCGCGTTGGAGTCTCCCATGGATATCATGACGAGCGTCGGCCTCGTGGCGGGCATTATCGTCATCGCGGTGATGATGCTGCTGGGCGGCGATCTTCACATGTTCATCTCCGAGCATGCGATGATCATCATCTTCGGTGGCTCGACGGCCGCGACCATGATCCGCTTTCCGCTCTCGGCGCTAATGCACGGCCTGCCGCTCGGCGCCAAATTCGCCTTCACCATGAGCCGTCTGTCTGCGCACGATCTGGTCGACGAACTCGCCCGCATCGCCGAGATCGCCCGCAAGCAGGGCCCGGTGGGGTTGGAAAAAGTCGAGACCGACGAGCCGTTTCTCGCCAAGGGCATCCGCTACGTCGCCGACGGCTACGACCTCGATTTCATCCGCGACAATCTCGAGCGCGACCGCGACAATTTCCTGATGCATCTGGACGAAGGCAGCAAGATCTACCGCGCCGTCGGCGACTGCGCCCCTGCCTTTGGCATGGTCGGCACGCTGATCGGCATGGTGCAGATGTTCGCCAACATGACCGACCCGTCCAAGCTCGGCCCGTTCATGGCGACTGCTCTGCTCGCGACGCTCTACGGCGCACTGGTCGCGAATCTGTTCTGCATCCCGATTGCCGACAAATTGCACGGCAAGCTCCTGGACGAGGAGACCAACCGCACGCTGATCATCGACGGCATTTTGATGATCCGTGACTCCAAGAGCCCGACGCTGGTGCGCGAAATGCTGCTGGCCTATCTGCCCGAGAAGCACCGCCACGCCGAAGGCGAGCCGGTGCCGGCCTAACGCCGCCGCCGGGATCTGAAAGATGGCCAAGAAGAAGCGCGGCGATGCACATGGAGGCGGTCACGGCTGGTTCGTGACCTTCGCCGACTTGATGGGCCTGATGATGAGCTTCTTCGTGATGCTCGTCGCGTTCTCGACCCAGGATGCCAACAAGCTGAAGGTCGTCGCAGGCTCCATGCGCGACGCTTTCGGCGTCCAGAGCGAAGCGCGCTACGCCGGCATCGTCGAGTCGGACGGCCTGCCGACCCGCCCGCGGCTCAAGAACGTCGATCACATCGAGCCCGAGGATGCCTCCAACACGCCCACTCCCGACCAGGAGGATCGCGACCGCACCTCGGGGGCGAAGATCAAGGTCGACCGCAACTTCGCGCTGGCGGCAGCCTCGCTGCGGCAGGCGTTGCAGGACATGCCGGAATTGACCGAGATGTCCAAGCACATCATGTTCGAGGAGACCAAGCAGGGTCTCAACCTCGAGATCGTCGATCAGGATGGCCGCTCGATGTTTGCCGACGGCTCCAAGGTGCCCTACGACCGCACCCGCCGCCTCATCGAGAAGCTCGCGATCCCGCTGAAGGCGACGCCCTTGCGTGTCTCCATCGCCGGCCACACTGCGGCCGGATTCGTGCCGACCCGCAGCGACTACGGCGCGTTCGATCTCTCGGCCGACCGTGCCAACGCTGTGCGCCAGATCCTCGAGCGCGAGGGCCTGCCGCCGGCGCACGTCTTCGCCGTCTCCGGCAAGGCGGATACCCAGCCATTGTTTCCGGACGACCCTTCGCTGGCCGCCAACCGCCGCGTCACCATCACCCTGATGCGCGAAGATCCGCCGTTGCCCCCGAACTTGAAGCCATAAATCCCTTGCGCTACCATTTTACCTGGGGTCTATCGTCGTGATGACGACGAACGTGGCCGCCCCGTCACAGCATCTGCCGTGTTGCCTGCTATGGTGGCAGGCCGATTGACAGGCGCGCCGGAAGCGTCGAAACGCGCCGGATCAATTCCAGGGACGAAGCGTTCTCCACCCTCATGACGGCGAGCATCACATCGACCGAGACCCATGAGGGGCCGGTCACCTCCGGTTTTTGGTCCCTGACGCTGGGGAGCATCGGCGTTGTCTTCGGCGACATCGGGACCTCTCCGCTCTACGCATTCCACGAGGCGGTCAGGGGCGCGGCTCACGGCGAGCCGGTTACGCGGATCATGGTGCTCGGCGTGCTCTCGCTGATCCTGTGGGCGCTGCTGATCGTCGTCACCGCCAAATACGTGCTGTTGCTGCTGCGCGCCGACAACAACGGGGAGGGCGGCACGCTCTCGCTGATGGCGCTCGGCCAGCGCGCGCTCGGGCGCCGAAGCTGGTTCCTGCTCGCCCTTGGCGTGGTTGGCGCCTCCATGTTCATCGGCGATTCCATGATCACGCCGGCGATCTCGGTTCTGTCGGCGGTCGACGGCCTCAAGCTCGCGACGCCTGCGTTCGAGCACTATGTCGTGCCACTCACCGTCTTCATCCTGGCGCTGCTGTTCGCGGTCCAGAGCAAGGGGACGGCGCTGGTGGCTTCCGCGTTCGGGCCGGTCATGGTGGTCTGGTTCACCTGCCTCGCCGTGCTGGGCGTCGTCCACATCGCCGACGACCCCTCGGTGCTGGCCGCGATCAATCCGTATTATGCGCTGCAATTCCTGCTGTCGCACGGTACGATCGGTCTCGTGACGTTGGGAGCCGTCTTCCTGGCGGTGACCGGCGGTGAGGCGCTCTATGCCGATCTCGGTCATTTCGGCCGCAAGCCGATCCAGTCGGCCTGGATGTTCTTCGTGCTGCCGTCGCTGCTGATCAACTATTTCGGGCAGGGCGCGCTGGTATTGTCCGATCCGGGCGCAATCGAACACTCCTTCTATCGCATGGTCCCCGAGCATTGGGTGCTGCCGCTGGTCGGGCTTGCGACTGCGGCGACTGTGATCGCGAGTCAGGCCGTGATCACCGGCGCCTATTCGCTGGTCTATCAGGCGGTGCAGCTCGGGCTGCTGCCTCGCTTCGAGGTGCGTTACACCTCTGAAACCCATGCCGGCCAGATCTATCTGCCCCGGGTGAACCGGCTGCTCCTGATCGGCGTGATGCTGCTGGTCCTGTTGTTCCGGACGCCGAGCGGCCTCGCTTCGGCCTACGGCATCGCGGTGTCCACCACCATGGTCGCCGACGGCATCATGGGCTTCATCGTGATCTGGAAATTGTGGAATTGGCGCGTTGCCACGGCTGCGATCGTGATCCTGCCCTTCGTCATGGTCGACATCACCTTCTTCAGCGCCAATCTCCTGAAGCTGCTCGAAGGCGCCTGGGTGCCGCTGCTGTTCGGCGTGGTGATGGCGGCAACGATCTGGACCTGGCGGCGTGGCTCGGGAATCCTGATCCAGAAGACGCGCCGCATCGAGGTGCCGCTGGACGATCTCATCCGTAGCCTCGAGAAGCGGCCGCCGCACATCGTCAAGGGCACGGCGGTGTTCCTGACCAGCGATCCCGCCTTCGTGCCGACCGCGCTGTTGCACAATCTCAAGCACAACAAGGTGCTGCACGAGCACAATGTGGTCCTGACCATCGAGACCGCGCAAACGCCGCGGGTCGATCTGTCCGAGCGCTTCCGCATGGACAAGATCAGCGACAAGCTCTCGAAGGTCCGCCTGCGCTTCGGCTTCATGGAGCAGCCGAATGTCCCCAAGGCGCTGGCGATCGCGCGCAAGCAGGGCTGGCAGTTCGACATCATGTCGACGTCGTTCTTCGTCTCGCGGCGGTCGCTGAAGGCGTCGGCGCAGTCCGGCATGCCGCTCTGGCAGGACCATCTGTTCATCGCGCTCAGCCGGTCCGCCAACGATGCCACGGACTATTTCCAGATTCCGACCGGCCGGGTGGTTGAAGTGGGGACCCAAGTCACCATCTGAACGCAATCGGCGCACCTATGCAAATTTGCATGCCGCGGGCCCAGAATCGGCCTAGGCTATGCCGCCAGCGCAAGACTATAAGCCGCGCGCGCTCCTCCGCCGTTGTGCAGTGAAGCATTTTTAGAGGCCACCAGGCTCTCCCATGACAAGTGACGTAGCAATTCCCGCCCCGGAAACGGCGGCGGGCAACGGGCATGGCGACGCCCACACCACCGCTGGCTTCGGCGCGCTGACGCTCGGCAGCATCGGCGTGGTCTATGGCGACATCGGCACCAGCCCGCTGTACGCGTTCCGGGAGGCGGTGACGGCAGCGTCGGGTGCAGAGGGCGCGCCCACCGCCGCGGCTGTGCTCGGAGTGGTGTCCCTGATCCTGTGGGCGCTGATCGTCGTGGTGACGCTCAAATACGTCGTCATCCTGCTGCGCGCCGACAACAATGGTGAGGGCGGCACGCTCGCCCTGATGGCGTTGGCCCAACGCGCGGTCGGCACCGGCGGGGCGACCATCGTCCTGCTCGGCATCATCTCCGGCGCCCTGTTCTACGGCGATGCGGTGATCACGCCGGCACTGTCGGTGCTGTCGGCCGTCGAAGGCATGAAGGACGTCACCGCCACGTTCGAGCCTTATGTTGTGCCGCTGACGGTCATCATCCTGGTTGGCCTGTTCGCCGTGCAATCGCGTGGCACCGCCCGCGTCGCTGCCTTTTTCGGCCCTGTGATGTGCGTCTGGTTCGCCGTGATCGCGGCGGCGGCGATCCATCCCATCGTTCAACAGCCGCAAATACTGCTGGCTTTGAACCCGCTATACGCGGTGTCGTTCATGCTCCATCACGGCATCATCGGCTTCGTGACGCTCGGCGCTGTGTTCCTGGCGGTCACCGGCGCCGAGGCGCTCTATGCCGATCTCGGCCATTTCGGCAAACGGCCAATCCAGACCGCCTGGCTGTTCATCGTGCTGCCGTCGCTGGCGCTCAACTATCTGGGGCAGGGCGCTCTCGTCCTCGGCGATCCCCAGGCGATCGAAAGCCCGTTCTTCCAATTGTTTCCGCAAGGCTGGGCTCGCGGCGGCATGGTCGTCCTCGCCACCGCCGCCACTGTCATCGCGAGCCAGGCCGTTATCACCGGCGCCTATTCGCTGACGCGCCAGGCGATCCAGCTCGGGCTGATGCCGCGGTTTGAAATTCGCCATACGTCGGAAGCCCATTCCGGCCAGATCTTCATCCCCCGCATCAACCAGCTGCTGCTGGTCGCGGTGATGCTGCTGGTGCTGCTGTTCCGCTCCTCCAGCGCGCTGGCCTCGGCCTATGGCATCTCGGTCACCGGGACGATGGTGGTCACGGCGATGATGGGCTTTGTCGTGATCTGGAAGGTGTGGCGGTGGTCGCCATTGGCTGCCGCCGCCCTGATCGCGCCGTTCCTGTTCCTCGACCTGACCTTCCTGGCCGCGAACCTGCTCAAGGTGTTCGAGGGTGGCTGGGTGCCGCTCGCGCTCGGCTCGCTCATGATTCTCCTGATGTACACGTGGCGGCGCGGCAGCCGGTTGTTGTTCGAGAAGTCGCGCAAGCTCGAATTCCCGCTCGCCGACCTCGTGACGATGCTGGAGAAGCGGCCTCCGCAGCGCGTGCCCGGAACCGCCGTGTTCCTGACCAGCGATCCCCTGAGCGCGCCGACCGCGCTGATGCACAGTCTGAAACACTACAAAGTGCTTCACGAGAAGAATGTCATTCTCACGATCGAGACCGCGCAAACGCCGCGCATCAATCCGGCCGAGCGCGTCAAGCTGGAGCAGATCTCACCGACCTTCTCCAAGGTGACGCTGAAGTTCGGCTTCATGGAATCGCCCAACGTGCCGAAGGCGCTGGCGATCGCCCGCAAGCTCGGCTGGCAGTTCGACATCATGTCGACCTCGTTCTTCCTGTCACGGAGGGCGCTGAAGCCCGCGGCCCATTCCGGCATGCCGCGCTGGCAGGACCGGCTGTTCATCTCGCTGAGCCGCTCGGCCAACGACGCCACTGACTACTTCCAGATCCCGAGCGGCCGCGTCGTCGAGGTCGGCACGCAAGTTACGATCTAGGCTCACGATCTAGGCTGACGATTCGGGTTGCTCCGAAAGCGGTGCTTCAAGTCCCTGCGATTTAGCTTTAACTTACGCCGCGCAGCCCAAGCCTTTGTAGCGCTTGATTTTCGTGAGCCGAGAGGCGAGGTTGCGGCCGGCCGGGATCGCCGGCGAGTGGCTGCGACGTTGGAGGATGATGTGGCGAACCAGGTACAGGATCTGACCCCGGACGAGGTCTCCAAGGGCATCGCTGAAGGGCGGTATCTGCTCGTCGATGTGCGCGAGCCGAACGAGGTCGAGGCCGAGGCCTATCCGTACGGCGTGGTCGTGCCGCTTTCGACCTTCGATCCGAACGCGATCCCCGATCCCGCCGGCAAGGAGGTCGTGTTCGCCTGCCGCTCGGGCAAGCGTTCGGTGACCGCCTCGCTCGCGGCGCAGGCGGCGGGCCTGCCTTATGACAAGCATCTGGCCGGCGGCATGCTGGGCTGGAAGGCGGCGGGTCTTCCCAGCAAGGTCGGTGGCTAGCCCGGCGATGACGACCAAGAGCGCTTCCCTGAACAAGGTCTTCGCCGACCTTCCCGTCACCATCTTCGAGGCGATGTCGCAGGCCGCGCGCGACAACAACGCCATCAATCTCGGCCAGGGCTTTCCCGACGATCCGGGTCCTGAGGACATCCGCCGCGCCGCGGCGGATGCCTCGCTCAACGGCTACAACCAGTATCCATCGATGATGGGCATCCCGGAGCTGCGCCAGGCGATCGCGACCCATTACGGCCACTGGCATGGCCTGAAGCTCGATCCGATGAGCGAGGTGATGGTCACCTCCGGCGGCACCGAGGCGCTGACCTCGGCCATCCTCGCGGTGGTGCAGCCCGGTGACGAGGTGGTCTGCTTCCAGCCGGTTTATGACTCCTATTTGCCGATCATCCGCCAGGCCGGCGGCATTCCGCGCCTGGTGCGGCTCGAGCCGCCGGGCTGGCGGCTGAATGAGGACATGCTGAAAAGCGTGTTCAACTCGAAGACCAAGGCGGTGCTCTTCAACAACCCCCTGAATCCGTCGGCAGTGGTGTATCCGCGCGAGGACCTCGAACTGCTGGCGCGCTACTGCCAGGAATTCGACGTCGTCGCGATCACCGACGAGGTCTGGGAGCACGTCACCTTCGACGAGCACAAGCACATCCCGCTGATCACCATCCCCGGCATGCGGGAGCGCACCATCAAGGTCGGGTCGGCCGGCAAGATCTTCTCGCTGACGGGCTGGAAGATCGGCTTCGTCTGCGCCGCGCCGCCGTTGCTTCGGGTGGCGGCCAAGGTGCACCAATTCCTGACCTTCACCACCGCGCCGAACCTCCAGGCCGCAGTAGCCTACGGGCTCGGCAAGCCCGACGAGTATTTCCTGTCGATGCGCAAGGATCTGACGCGGAGCAGGGACCGTCTCACCAGGGGATTGGAGAGCCTCGGTTTCCCCGTGCTGAAGTCGCAGGGCACCTATTTCCTCACCGTCGATCTGTCGCCGCTCGGGCTCAACGAGAGTGATGCCGAGTTCTGCTGGCGCATCGTGAAGGACTACAAGGTCGCGGCGATCCCGGTCTCGGCGTTCTACGAGCAGGACCCGGTGAGCTCGGTGGTGCGGTTCTGCTTTGCCAAGAAGGACCAGACGCTCGACACTGCGCTGGAGCGGTTGTCGGACGCGGTGCGCGGACGCAAGAGGTAGGACCAAGATGACGAATGTCCGCCGCTACGGTTTTGGCCTTGGTCTCGCGATCGCCGCAGCGCTGACATTCTCCTCGCAAAAGGCGGCCGCCGAGGAACGCGTCGTCAACTTTTATAACTGGTCCAACTATATGGCGCCGGATGTCTTGGAGGCCTTCACCAAGGAGACCGGCATCAAGGTGGTCTACGACACCTTCGACGCCAACGAGACGCTGGAGACGCGCCTGATGGCCGGCAAGTCCGGCTATGACGTCGTGGTGCCCACGGCGTATTTCCTCCAACGTCAGATCAAGGCCAACATCTTTCAAAAGCTCGACAAGTCGAAGCTGCCGAACCTCGCCAACGCCTGGCCGGTTGTGACCGATCGCCTTGCCATCTACGATCCCGGCAACCTCTACGCCGCGAACTACATGTGGGGCACGACCGGCATCGGCTACAACGTTGCGAAGCTGAAGCAGGTCCTCGGACCCGACGCCAAGATCGACAGCTGGGACATCGTCTTCAAGCCGGAGAACCTCGCCAAGTTCAGGGATTGTGGCGTGCACATGCTCGACTCCGCCGACGATATCTTTCCGGCGGCGCTGAACTATCTCGGGCTCGATCCGAACTCGACCAGGCAGGCGGACCTCGAAAAGGCGGCCGACGTGGTGGCCAAGGTCCGCCCTTACGTGCGAAAATTTCACTCCTCCGAATATCTCAGCGCGCTCGCCACCGGCGAGATCTGCTTCGTGGTCGGCTGGTCCGGCGACATCATGCAGGCCCGTGCTCGCGCTGCCGAAGCCAAGCGAGGCATCGAGATCGGCTACACCATCCCGAAGGAGGGCGCGCAGATGTTCTTCGACAATCTCGCGATCCCGGCAGACGCCAAGAACGTCAAGGAAGCCTACGAACTGATCAACTATCTCTACCGCCCCGACGTCGCCGCCAAGAACTCGGACTTCCTGTCCTACGCCAACGGCAACCTCGCCAGCCAGAAGCTGGTCGATCCGAAAATCCTGAACGACAAGAACATCTATCCGGACGAGGCGACGCTTTCAAAGCTGTTCGTCATCACGGCGCGAGATCCGGCGACCCAGCGCGTCATCAATCGGCTGTGGACCAAAGTGAAGACGGGACGGTGAGCGGCTGAGAGGAAGCGGACGCTCACCTTGCTCATTCGTCATGCCCGGGCTCGTCCCGGGCATCCACGTCTTTCCTGCTGCGTGGCGATGCGTGGATGGCCGGGACAAGCCCGGCCATGACGGAAAGAGTTGCGTCCGCTACCGCCACCTGCGGTGCAGCCAGAGCCATTGCTCCGGATATTCGCGCACCCAGCCTTCCACTATGTTGGTGACCGCCTGCGTCGTGCCCTGGATGTCGATCTTGCCGCCGGCATCGCGCACCGGCTTGACCTCTTCCGTCAATTCCGCAGTGAAGCGGCCGCCGGGCTGGCGGATGATGCGGACGCCGTGGATGGGGCATTCGACCTGGCGCAGCAGCCGCGCCAGCATCGGATTGGCGCGGGTCTTGCGGCCGAAGAAGGTGACCTCGACGCCACCGGTGAGATACTGGTCGATCAGCATGGCGACGTGCTTGCCGTCCTTGAGCGCCTGCGCGAGCCGCAGTGGCGCATCGCGCCCCGCCGGGATCAGCGTGCCCATGTTGACCTGGCGCATCTCCTGGATGATGCGGTCGGCGGACGCGATGTTCGGGCGGCGGTAGAGGATCGCGGTATCCAGCCCATGCGCGACGGCGGCGAGCGCCGGCAATTCCCAATTGGCGAGATGCGCTGCAAAAATCAGCGCCGGCTTGCCGTCGTCCCTGATGTGGTCGAACAGCTCGATGCTGCGCGGCGACAATGTAATGCGGCTTCGCTCGGGGTGCTCCCGATCATAATCCCAGACCTGGTCCATATGGGCGAACTCGGCGCCGACGCGGCCGAGATTGTCCCACACGCCCATCAAGATGCTTTCGATCTCCTCCGGCGACTTCTCGGGAAAGGCAGCGATCAGGTTGGCGCGGCCGATACGATGCTCGCGCAGGCGCGGACCGATCAGCTTGGTGACGCGCGCGAAGAAGTCCGAGGTCTTCACCGGATCGAAGTAGCGCGTGGTGCGCAGCATGCCGACGGTGGCGGCCCCGATCAGGCTGCCGCCGATCGACTTGGCCGCCTCCCGCGCGCGGGCCTTCATGCTCGCAGGAAGCAGCGCCATGCGTCCGGTCAGGCCGGTTCGCGGGTCAGGATCAGCGAGGCGTTCTGGCCGCCGAAGCCGAACGAGTTCGACATGACAGCGGTGACGCGGGCGTCGCGCGCCTTGTTGCCGACGACGTCGAACAGGATCGTGGGATCCGGAGTGTCGTAGTTGATCGTCGGCGGAATTCGCTGATGCTCGAGTGTGAGCAGCGAAAAGATCGCCTCCACCGCGCCCGCGGCCGAGATGGTGTGGCCGACCATCGACTTGTTCGACGTGACCGGAATCTTGGAGACGAGATCACCGAATACGGCCGATGTCGTATTGTACTCCATCTTGTCGTTTTCGGGCGTCGCGGTGCCGTGTGCGTTGATGTGGTCGATCTGGTCCGGCGTCATGCCGGCATCGGCCAGCGTCTTGTTCATGCAGCCGATGATCGGCTTGCCGTCAGGCGAAGAGCGGGTGCGATGGAAGGAATCGGTGAGCTCGCCACAGCCCGCGATGACGCCGAGGATCTTTGCGCCGCGCGCGATTGCGGCTTCATAGCTCTCCAGCACGAGGGCGCCTGCGCCTTCGGCCATGACAAAACCGTCGCGATTCTTGGAGAAGGGACGGGAGGCCGCCTGCGGCGGCTCGTTCTGCGTCGACAGCGCGGAGAGCAGGGAGAAGCGCACCAGCGCCTCCGGGTTCACCGTGCCGTCGGTCGCCACGCAAAGCGCAGCGTCGGTTTCGCCGCGGCGGATCGCCTCGACGCCGAGCTGGATCGAGGTCGCGCCCGAGGCGCAGGCCGTCGACAGCGAGATCGGCGAGCCCTTGGTGCCGAAGGTCTCTGCGAGGTAGGCGGCCACCGAGCCGAACATGAAGCGGTGATGATAGGCGCTGTACTTGCCGCCGCCCGAGATGCGCAGCAGATCGTCATAGGTGAAGTCCGGCCTGCCCACGGCGCGGCCAAGCTCGCGCCGCTGCGGCCATTCGACCTCGACCGGCGCGACCGCGAGAAACAGCGGGCCCGGAAAATCGCCCTTGGCCCCGATGCCGGCTTGCTCCAGCGCTTCCTCCGTCACCAGCTCGGCCATCCGCTCGGACAGGCCGGTGGAGGAGAACGGATCGACGCTGACGAAATCGACCGTGCCGGCCATCGTGGTCTTCAGGCCGTCGACCGGAAAGCGCGTGATGGTGCGGATGCCGGACTCGCCGGCCACGAGCTTCGCCCAATTGTCGGTCTTGCCGGCGCCGAGCGAGGTCATGATGCCCATGCCGGTGACGACGACGACGGGACGTCCGAGTTTGTCGCGTGGTGCAGTCATGGAGTCCCCGCTCAATCAACAACCTGCCAAAGCGCGACGCGCTTTAGCGAACCGCCTCGACCAGCGCCATGCCTTCGCCGCGCCAGTGTCCGGCTCCCACGACCACAATCTGGGTGGGCGCGCCCTGCATTTCAATCTCGGTCCCCGTCGAATCGTTCGGCGGGAATAGCGCGCCACGCGAGATCGCGAGCGCTGCAAGCGCAATCCCGAGCGGAAATTGCGTCTCCATGGTGTGGCCGAACATCGTGCCGGTCGAGCGCACCGGGAATTCGGAATGGTTGTTCAGGAAGCCGCGCTCTTCCGTGGTCGCCGGCTCCGCGCCGGTCGCGCCCGTGATGATCGCACCCTTGCCCTCGCGCTTGGGCAGCTTCGCCCACAGCTTCTCCAGGGTCGCGGCCATGTCGCCATCCTGCTTGCGCCGGGCGAGATCGGCCACCACGCTCGACAGTTTTGCAAATGGCTTTGCGCCGCGCGCTTCCGCATGCGCCTTCGATTCCAGCACCAGGAAGGCGCCGGCCGAGCCGAGCGCGAAGCCGGCGTGATCGTTGCGCGCCCAGACCGGTGCGAACTTGTCCTTCAGGTTGAAGTCGCCGAATTCGTAGAGGACCATCAGGTCCTTGCGTTCGCCATTGTGCGAGCCGCCGATCAGCGCGATGTCGCTCTCGCCGGAGGCGATGCGCGACAGGGCAATACGCGCGGCATCCGCGCCCGCGACCTCTTCGCCCATGAAGGTGCGCGAGGTGCCGCCCAAGCCATGCACGATGGCGATGTTGCCGGCGAGCAGATTGGAAAGCTGGGCCAAAAACAGCGTCGGCCGCAGATCGCTCATCAGCCGCTCGTTGAGGAAGCCAGGCGCGTTGGCGCCCTTGGCCTCGGCCGTGAGCACGCCGGTGTCGACGTTGAGATCGCGCTCGCCACCACCTGCGGCGACCACCATGTCGATCTTCGAGAGGATGTCCTTGTTGCCCTTTATGCCTGCGGAATCCAGCGCAAGGCCCGCGGCATAGACGCCGATGCGCTGCCAGGCTTCCATCTGGCGCTGGTCGCCCTTTTTCGGGATCTGGCTGTCAAAGGACACCGGCAGCAAGGGATGCACGATGAACGGCGCAAAGCCCTTTTCGTCGACGTTGATGCGCCTCTCCTGGAGCGCGGTCCAGTTGGCGTCGAGCCCTTCCCCGAGCGAGGTGGCGAGCCCAATGCCTGTGATCCAGACTTCTGTCTGGCCGGGCTTCGAAGCAGCAGTGTCAGTCATGGCGATACGGCCTGTTGCGGAAAGCCGACGCGCTTGGCGACCGCCTCCATGTATCCGCGCATATCCGGATTGGGAAAGGGGATCAGTGTGAAGGTGAGCGCCGAGTTCGCACGCAGCTTGCCGGCGACCCTGATCTTGGCCTCGGTCATGGCGTAGCCCGAGCCCTCATGGGCCAGTGTTGCCTCGATGCTCATGAGATCGCCCGGAAACACGGAACCACGGACCTTGCCTTCCTTGACGGCGGCGAGAATCGGCATGCGCTCGAACTTCAGGGCGCCGAGCAGCAGCCAGCCCGAGGCCTGCGCCATCGTTTCGATCAGGAGCACGCCGGGCATCAGCGGATAGCCCGGGAAGTGGCCCTCGAAGACGGTGCTTTCGGTCGGGACCTGCGCTTCGACGACGATCTTCCTCTCGTCGACCTTGAGGTCGACGATGCGATCGATCATGTGGAAGTATTCGAGTTGCATGACCGCCCGATTAGGCGCTCGCGCCCTTGGCCGCAACCAGTTCGTCGATGCGGGCGCACAGGTTCTTCAGCACGAAATACTGCTCGGTGGTCGCCTTGCCGTCATTGACCTCCTGGGTCCACTTTTCGAGCGGCAGCTTGATACCGAACTGCTTGTCGATCGCGAACGCGATGTCCAGGAAATCGAGGCTGTCGATGCCGAGATCATCGATGGCATGGCTATCCGGCGTGATCGTGTCGCGCGGGATGTCGCAGGTTTCAGCGATGATCGTAGCGACCTGATCGAATGTGGAGGACATCACTAAGCCTTTGATATATTGTGGGTATTTGTCAGATATTCCAGAGTGGCAGGGTGGGTGGGCATCGCGCCCCGAATGACGCCCTCAAACCCCCTCTGGTTGGGTCGGAAGCCCGTATATCGGAGCGCCGCCTTGAGTTCAATGGAGCGGGACAGGGCGCGGACAGGGCTGGGGATGCCGGTTGCAGCGCCTCCGGCCCGGGGCCGCGCCTAGATATGCGGTGTCGTGATCCTGACGCAGTCCCGCCGGCCCATCAGCACGCAATCCTGGGTCCGGCGCAGGTCGGCAATGCTGACGGCGAGCCAGATTCCGATCGCGGTCAGCGCGATGGTGAAGGCCAGCGCCGCGATATTGGCGAGCATCCGATGGCGGAAATCGTCGGGCTCCTCGCGGGGCTGCTCATAGCGTGACAGATCGAGCGGCTCGGGAACTGCGTGCAGCGGTTGCACGATGCCGCTGCCCCGGTGGACCACCGGGGACGGCGTGGTGCGCGGCCTGAACTGGAGCACCCGGTGCTCCTCGTCCGAGGTTATGGGCCGCTGGGATGTCATGGCGCGGGGATTTCTCCGAAGCAGCTTTTAAATAGCATAGGGGACACCGGGGTTGCAGAAAATATTCGCGACCAGCACGTGCCTTGCGCGTCCGCATGATCTGGCACGGGGCGCCGCGAAGACCAGCCGAACTGGTTGTGGTCCCGCTGTCTGGAATGCACCCGTTGCGCTGCACAACTCGCGATAGCGCTTGCGCGAGCGCATTTTGCCGTCGCAACGCCCATGGCATAATAGGGAACCCTGGACCACCAACTTGCAACCAGACGAGAGGCCCTTCCATCATGACCACAAACGCGCGCGAGCCGAGAGTGCATCCGGTGCCGATCCTGTCGCTCCGGCCGACGCAGATGACGGTGGGCATGCGCGAGGTCAAGGAGAAGCGCAAGCGTTGGCGCGAGCACGGCAAGAAGAAGCAGTCCGACCTGCTTGGCACCCACATGATTCCGGTCGTGCATGGGCCGGACGAGCGCTACTACGTGATCGATCATCACCATCTCGGCCGCGCGCTGCATGACGAGGGCATCAAGGAGGTGCTGGTGACCGTCGTCGGCGATCTCAGGATGGTCGAGCGCGAAGCGTTCTGGGGCGTGATGGACAACAAGCGCTGGGTTTATCCTTACGACGCCAAGGGCGAACGCCGTCCATTTCGCGACCTGCCGAAATCTGTCGTCGATCTCAAGGACGATCCGTTCCGCAGTCTCGCCGGCGAGCTCCGCCGCATGGGCGGCTTCGCCAAGGACACCACACCGTTCTCCGAATTCTTGTGGGCCGATTTTCTGCGCCGAAAGCTATCGCGCAAGGCGGTGGACGCCAATTTCGACAAGGCGCTGGAGAAGGGGCTGGCCGCGGCCAAGAGCAAGGATGCGATCTATCTGCCGGGCTGGTGCGGGCCGGCGTCGGACGATTAGGCGCAACGCTCGGGCGGCGTTGCGAACTGCGGCACATCACAGTCGCTTGAGCGAAGTCATTCTTCTGCCGCACGAAAACGTCCTGAAACAAAGCGGTTCGATGCTTCGTCGCTGTCACCCACGAAGGAGGATGAAATGCGTCGTCTGGTCTTCGCCGCCGTTTTGCTCGCAGTCGCCTCAGTCGGGGGTTACAGTTTTGTCTCCGCCTCGCTTGCTGCTGCTCACGCGACCAAAGCTGCGACTTTCTCCGAACGCTTTGCCCCGGCGGTCGAGCTGATGGCGAAGCGCTAGCGGTCCGGTGCATCGGCGCTAAACTGTCGCGGCGCGGACTCGCCGTTCCGCTTCAAGCAGCCGTATCGCGGTCGATCTTCCGCAAGCGCACGAAGGCGGCCCAGGCCCGTGGATATTCGTTATCCTTGGGATCAATCGCGAGCAGCGCGCGGCATGCTTCCTTGATCTCCTCGGGCGAAGGACGCCGGGTCGGAATACCGGATGATTTCGCTTCCTCCCAACGAGCCTCGACATCTTTCGCGAAAGCCATGGCTTCGGCGCTCGTCCGCTTCTGCGTTGGTTTCGCCAGCGCATGGCCGGAGGGGAACGTTGGCCAAGCGGCCGGCGGCTGGTCGATAGGCCAGATCTGTTCGTCTCCCAAGGGGGCCGCGACGCTCGAACCTGAGTGCTGCGTTGCCGGCGCCCATCCTGACCCTGCCGAGGCCGTCGAACCTGACGAGCCCGCCGATTTCGGCGCGACGGCTGCTGTCTGTCCAGCGAGTTGGCTAAGCTGTTGTTCCATGGTCCCGCCGCTGGACTTCGGGATGATGTTTTCAACGGTCGTGATCACCGATAGCGCGCCTGGCGATATCAACTTGTTCCGGTCGGCTATCTTGTCGTCAGTCGCGGTTGGGCACGGCCTGTATGTCGAACGCTGCGACGTGATCCGGCCGTCGTCGTCGATACGGGCAAAATCGATTGCGACGGTGTAGACGAAGGCGGTCTCGACATACTGCCCCTTTTGATCCATCGCCTTCACGGCGCCGCACACATATCTGGCCTTGTCTGCATCGACCGTTCGCAGGCCGTTGAAATGAGCTGAATTCGGCGCAATCAGCACACGTGAGACGGCGGCCCGCGCCTTGCCGTGCTCCGATTCAAGCATGCTCCATATGTTGCTGGCCTCCATGACCTCGGGCTGATAATTCCAGACATATCCGGCCGCGAAGAATGCCGCGCCGATGCTGGTTGCGACAAGAAATGCCCGCACGTTCATGAGACGGCCCTCTCAAGGCACGACTCATCCGCGTCTCCGATGATGGAAACTGTGCAAGTTGTGCCAAAGCGTTTGTGCTAGTTGAGGGTGAGTCTCTTAACAAAACGTGTGCGATTGCAAAAAACCCGAGTTCCCGTCAAACGGGAACTCGTCGCCGGTGACGGCGGCCGGTCATTTCTTCGGCAGGCGTCCCATCAGATAGAACTCCTCGTTCGGCCGCATGCCCGTGAAATTCGCCAGCCGGTTCGACAGCGCGAAAAAGGCGGAGATCGCAGCGATGTCCCAGATGTCGTCGTCGCTGAAGCCGTGCGGGGCGAGCGCGGCAAAATCGTCCTCGGAAATCCGCTGCGCGTCCGCCGACACCTTCATCGCGAAATCAAGCATCGCCCTCTCGCGCGCCGTGATGTCGGCCTTGCGGTAATTCACTGCGACCTGGTCGGAGATCAG
This sequence comes from Bradyrhizobium sp. Kon10, assembly GCF_055807395.1. Classification (NCBI taxonomy): domain Bacteria; kingdom Pseudomonadati; phylum Pseudomonadota; class Alphaproteobacteria; order Hyphomicrobiales; family Nitrobacteraceae; genus Bradyrhizobium; species Bradyrhizobium sp. Kon10. The sequence continues at coordinate 44,635 of NZ_JBVVOZ010000010.1, forward strand.
AGGGTTCTTGGCGCGGATGCGCAGGATCGCACCGTGCGCGATGACGCAATATTGGCACTGATTGGCTGCTGAGGTCGCCACCACGATCATCTCGCGCTCGGCCTTGGTCAGGCCGCCGTCCTTTTCCATCAGCGCGTCGTGATAGGCAAAGAAGGCACGGAATTCGTCGGGGCGATAGGCCAACGTCAGAAATACGTTCGGCACGAAGCCGCTCTTCTCCTGTACGGCGAACAGCTTCGTGCGGATGTCCTCCGGCAACGTGTCGAGGGCGGGTGCGGGGAAGCGTTGTGCGGCGGGATTTGTCATTGGCATGTTTTCCGGATTGCAGCCGGCAAACATAGTCGATGCGGGCGCGGGGCTCAACGTGCCGCACGCTCAGTGTCATCGCCCGATTTAATCGGGCGATCCAGTATTCCAGAGACAGCAATGGGATACGGAGAGGCCGCGGCGTACTGGATGCCCGCTTTCGCGGGCATGACGGCGGAGTTTGCGGAAGCGGTGTCCGCCGCCTACCGTAGTGGCTTTTTCAGCAGCGAGAAGCGGTCCGGATCGAGCCCCATCGACGGTTGCAGCATCGGGACTTCGGCGGGGGCGAGCGTCCTGGCGGGCGGCGCCGAAAACACCGGGTCGTTCGGCACGTCGCGCTGCGACGTCGCGCCGCGCCAGCGCTCGAGCACGGCGCCGACGAAATGCATGTCATGACCCGATGTCACGGAAGGAACGCTGCTGATGGTGGCTTCGCCGCGCGGCAATTGGTGCGGCGGCACCTCCTTGAAGCGCAGGCGCGTCGGCAGCGCGACGCCTTCGCCGAACGCAAGCACCTCGCGGGTGCCGAGCGAGGGCACGAAGGAGAGTAGATTAGCGGCGGCGTCCGACACCGCGGCGCGGAGCAGCGCCTGGTCGCGCTCGTTGGCGAGACGCATCGTGAACAGCGTGTTGCATTGGGAGATGATGGTGGCGTCGAGCTCGGCCGGGCGCTGCGTAATGAGGCCGAGATAGACGCCGTATTTGCGGCCTTCCTTGGCGATGCGCGACACCGCCTTGCGGGTCGGCCCGAAGCCGACATTGCGGTCGGCGGAGGCATAGCGGTGGGCTTCCTCGCAGACGAACAGCATCGGCGACACGCCGTCGCTCCACAGGCCGAAGTCGAAGGCCATGCGGCACAGCACCGAGACGACGGAATCGATCACCTCGGCCGGGAAGCCGGCGAGCTGCATGACCGTCATCGGCTTGCCGTTGGCGGGCAGGCGGAACAGATGACTGATCACCTCGGCCATGGTGTCGCCGCCGACATTGGCGTTGTCGAACATGAAGGCGTAGCGCGGATCATTGCGGACCGCTTCGATGCGCGAGATCAGCTTGTGATAGACGATGCGCGAGGAGCGGTTTTCCAGCTTGCCCATGCGCTCGTCGATCAGCGAGATCAAATCGACCAAGCGGTATGGCACGGGCGTGTCGACGGTGAAGCCGACCTGCTTGGGATCAATGCGCTTCAGGCCGAGGCGGTCGGTGTTCTGGTACTGCGTGTAGATGGCCTTGGCGATCGGGATCACTTCGGCGAGAACGTCGAGCTCCTCGGGGACTCCGGCGCGGCCTCCGAACAGCACGTCGACGATTTCCTCGAAATTGAACAGCCAGAACGGCAGTTTCAGGTTTCGCGGGTTGATCACCAGCGCGCGGTCGCCGAAGCAGCGGCCATATTCGTTGTGGACGTCGAGCAGGAAGATGCGAAGGTTCGGCCGTGCCTTGAGGATCTCGTTGAGCAGCAGCGACACGCCGGTGGATTTGCCGACGCCGGTCGATCCCAGCACCGCGAAATGCTTGGACAGCATTTCCTCGATATCGACATAGGCGATGACGGAACGGTCCTGCTGGAGGAAACCGACATTGATCTGGTCCGATCCGGTCGGCGCGTAAATCGTGCGCAGCTCCTGGCTCGTGATCAGGTCGACTGAATCGCCGATCGTCGGATAGTTGGTGACGCCGCGCTGGAATTTGGCCTTGTCGGCGGCGTTGTGGATCTCGCCGAGCAGGTCGACCGACGCGATCGCGATCAGATTGTCGGTGCTCGAGAGGTTTTCGCAGGATACCTCGGTGATCATCGCGACGATGACCGAGCTGGCGCCGCGGATGCTGACGAAGCGGCCAACGGTGGCCCGAACCTCCGAGACCGGCATCCGGCTTTCCGCCAGAAGTCCGACCCGGGCGAGCGACCCGCGTACCGAAATCACGCGTCCAAAGGATGTCACGATGGATGAACCTGGCAAGAGCGAGGAATCTGGCCCTGACTATGCAAGCTGCGGCTGGACAAACGGTTAAACGGCAGGCGCGGGCGCTTTGTTAAATCCGCGATAATTCGGCTAACAGGTTTGTTCCTAATGCCTATTTGACGGGCAACCGCCCGAAAATGCCTGCTTTTCCAGACCCGGTCGCTCGAAAGTACTTAAGGAAGATTTTACCATTCGGGCAGTCGGCCGAATGCGCGCGGGTTCGCAGCTCGCGGGCCGGTAGCCCCACGGCAGGCAGCGGAGGTCTGGTTTGTTGACGGGAGCTAATCATTTGTACATTAGTACAAATGTACCCGGCGTCAGCGCCAGCCCAGGCGCGCCAACAATGATGGCGTCGCTGCCCGATTTGCGCGTTCCGCAGAAGCGGATCGCAGCGACGCGTTGGAGGAAGCATGCAGCCCGAACCCATCCTCGATCTCGCCCATCTCGGCCACATGGAACTGCTGACGCCGAAGCCTGACGAGAGCCTGAAATTCTTCGTCGACGTCATGGGCATGACCGTCAGCGGGCAGAAGGGCGAGTCGGTCTATCTGCGCGGCTGGGACGATTATGAGCGCTATTCGCTCAAGCTCACAGCCTCGAAAACCTCCGGCATGGAGCACATGGCCCTGCGTGCGCGCAGCCAGCAGGCGCTGGAGCGCCGCGTCGCCGCGCTGAAGGGATCCGGCTTCGACCTCGGCTGGATCGATGGCGACATGGGGCAGGGCCCGACCTTCCGCTGCCGCGATCCCGACGGTCACATCGTCGAGCTCTATTACGAGACCGAATGGTATCAGGCGCCGCCGGAGCTGAAGCCGGCGCTGAAGAACCAGGCGCAGCGCTTTCCCGCGCGCGGCGTCAACGTCCGCCGCCTCGATCATCTCAATTGCCTCGCGATCGACATTAAAGCGAACCGCGAGTTCTTCGAGACTTACCTCGGCTGCCGGCTGACCGAGCAGATCGTGCTCAATGACGGCCGGGAAGCCGCGATGTGGCTGACGATGTCGAACAAGAGCTACGACTTCGCCTATTCTCTCGACCACTCGGGCACCCCCGGCCGCTTCCACCACGTCACCTACGCGCTCGACAGCCGCGAGGAGATTCTTCGCGCCGCAGATATCTTCCTGGAGAACGGCGTGCACATCGAGACCGGGCCGCACAAGCACGCGATCCAGCAGACCTTCTTCCTCTATGTCTACGAGCCCGGCGGCAACCGCATCGAAGTCGCCAATGCCGGCGCGCGGCTGATCCTGGCGCCCGACTGGAAGCCGATCGTATGGACGGAGGAGGAGCGCAAGAAGGGCCAGGCCTGGGGATTGAAGACGATCGAGTCGTTCCACACCCACGGCACGCCGCCCGTGGAGGCGAAGAAGCACGCTTAGTGAGTTGACGTGCGCACGCGCGCAATCGTCTCGCGGACGCCGCTCCACGCCGGCTTGTCGGGCGCAAACTGCCGGCGCAGGAACGTGACGAGCGCTTCGAGCTGCGCGTCGCTCATGCTGTTCCTGAAGGCGGGCATGTAGCCGAGATCGCTGGAGGCGGGCTCGGTGATGCCGTGCAGGATGACTTGCACAAGGTTGTCCGGCGTCGCGCTGTGCAGATTGCTGTTGAGCCCGAGCGAGGGCCGGCTGCCGAACAGCGGCAGGCCACCGACCTCGTGGCAGACCGCGCAGGCGCCCCGATAGAGCCGCGCGCCGGTGGACGCCGCGACGGTGACTTGCGTCGCCGCTTCGAGCTTCGCAGCGAGCGCATCCTGCGTTTGCCGGTCGGTCGCAGCATCGCTGAATGAGTTGAGATAGACCGCCATCGCACGGATCTCGTGGTCGGGCAGCGCCGTGAGATCCCTGACGATCGGGGCCATCGGGCCGGCGGCGACGCCGTGATAGCGCGACTGCCCGGTGCGCAAATAGGCGAAGAGCTCGTCCTCGCTCCACGGGATCGGCGCGTGCGAGAGCGAGGTCAGCGCCGGCGCCTCCCAGCCCTCGGCGAAGCCGCCGGCGAGATAGGCGTTGCGCTGCTCGGCTCCGAGCGCGTTGCGCGGCGAATGGCAGGCGCTGCAATGGCCGAGGCCCTCGACCAGATAGGCGCCGCGATTCCACTGCTCGGATTTTGCCGGATCGGGCTTGAACTCGTTGGTCTGGTGGAACAGCGCATTCCATCCCGCAAGCAGCGGACGAAGGTTGAACGGGAAGGCCAGCGTGTTCGCAGGCGCCGTGGCCCGCACCGCAGGCTGCGCCATCAAATAGGCGTAGAGCGCCTGAAGGTCGGCATCGCTCGTCTTGGAAAAATGCGTGTAGGGAAAAGCCGGATAGAGCTGCCGACCGTCGCGATGCAGCCCGTCGCGCATCGCGCGCTCGAAGGCCGGATAGGACCAGGCACCGATTCCGGTTTCAACGTCGGGCGTGATGTTGGTTGCGTAGATCGTGCCGAACGGCGTCTCCAGCGCGCGGCCGCCCGCATTGAGCGGGCCACTGACATTGGTATGACACTCCGCGCAATTGCCGAGCGCCGCGAGCTGCTGGCCGCGCGCGATCGTCGCCGCGGAATAGACTGACGCATCCGGCTGCGCGATCGGCGCGATGGCGCGACCGGGCAGCAGCGCTGTTCCGATACCGATCGCAGCGGTGCAGACGGCTGCAATCGTCGCGAACATGCCGGTGCGCTTGGCGAACGGATTTTGCCGGATGTGCGACGGCTGTGGCGTGGGCGGAGCGGGCAGGGCTTGCGGCGTGGCCGCTGCGTCGCCATGCAGTCCCCTCAGGATACGCTCCGGCGTAAACGGCGGTTCGCGAAAGCGCACGCCGGTGGCGTCGAAGATCGCATTGGCAATCGCCGCCGCGCTCGGCACGGAGGCGGACTCGCCGACGCCGAGTGGCGGCTGGTCCGGCCGCGGCAGCAACAACACGTCGATCTTGGGTACGTCGGGGAAGGGAATGATCGGATAGGCGCCCCATTCGCGCGCCGCCACCGCGCCGCGCTCGAACGAGACTTCCTCCATCAGCGCGCGGCTGGTCGATTGGATGACATTGCCGTGGATCTGGTGGCGCACGCCATCCGGATTGATCATCAATCCGGAGTCTTGTCCCGCGATCACACGCGTCACGCTGACATCGCCGGTGGTCTTGTTGACGGCAACGTCGGCCACCCAGGCCGACCACGCCGCGCCATAGCCGGGAAACTTGCTGTGGACATAGAGCGCATAAGCAAAGCCGCGCCCGTGCACGACCTCGCCGTCTTTCTCCTCGCGCACCGGCCGTGGCGTCCAACCCGCGCGCTCGGCGACCGCATTGACGAGATCGACCGCGCGCTGGTCCCTGAGGTAGCGCAGGCGATATTCGATGGGATCAACGCCGGCCTCGGTGGCGAGTTCGTCGATGTAGGATTCGTGCGCAAAGGTGTTCGGCAGCGCCGAGACGCCGCGAAGCCAGGACGCGCGTACGATCGGCGCCATGTCGTGGGCGACGACGCGCATATGGTCGTAATCGTAGGGCGGGATCGCGGTGCGATCGCCCATCTGGAGGACGGCGGGCTCGGGCGAGATCCGTCCCGTCAGCAACAGCGCCAGCGTCGGCGCCGCGTTCGACGGATAGCGCGTGGCGAGATCGTAAGCCGCGACGCCGCCGTCGGCATTCAGGCCGCCATTGACATCGATGAGCTGCGCGGTGCCCTTGGGCTCCCAGGCGTGCTCCTGCTCGCGTGTCAATTGCACGCGCACGGGACGACCGACCGCGCGCGACAGCAGCAGCGCATCCGCAGTGACATCGTCGGCGCAGTTGCGGCCATAGCAGCCGGCGGCCTCGAGCCGGATCACCTCGATCTCGCTCTCCGGGCGCTCGATCAGCAGGGCAAGGTCGCCGCGCAGCAGGTGCGGATTTTGGGTACCCGACCAGACTCGGATGTTGCCGTTCTGGAAGTCGGCGACCGCGCAGGAGGGGCCGATCGAAGCGTGCATCTGATACGGCCAGACGTAAGTGCGCTGGATCGGCTTGGCCGCCCCGGCAATCGCCATGGTCACGTCGCCCTTGTCGATCAGCGTGCGCGGCGTCGACGGATTGGCGCGCAGCGCCGTCTCGACGTCGGCGAGGTCGGTCAGCGCCGGTGTCGGCTTCCAGCTCAACTTGAGCTGCTCGGCAGCGCGAATCGCATTCTCTTCGCGCTCGGCGACCACGCCGACGAAATCCCCGACCCGCACGACGGCAGTGAGGCCGGGAATGTCGCGCACCGATGATTCGTCGACGGCGATCAGGCTGCTGCCGACGAACGGACCGGCATCGACGCCGGCATAGGGTGGACGCACGACGCGGCCGTGCAGCATGCCGGGCACGCGGATGTCGTGCACGAAGGTCAGCTCGCCCGTGGCCTTTGCTGGGAGATCAACGCGGGGCATCGACTGGCCGACGATGGCGTAGTCGCTGACGGCCTTGACGTGCACGTCGTCATCAAGCTCGAGGCGAATGGTCGCATCGCCGATCAGCTCGCCATAGCTGACGCTGCGATTGTGTCCGCGGACGAGGCCGTCCTCGATCTCGAGGTCGATCGCCGGCAGCTCTAGGCGCTCCGCCGCGCGCGCGATCAGGAAGTGCCGCGCTTGCGCTGCGGCCTTGCGCAGAGGGACAGCGGTAATCTGGATGGTTTCGCTCGCAATCGTCGCGCCCTGGTTCGGCACAATGGCGGTGTCGCCGAGCACCACCACGACGCGGGCAAAGGAGACGTCCAGTTCCTCGGCGACGATCTGGCCGAGCGCAGTGCGGATGCCGGTGCCGAGATCGACATGGCCATTATAGGCGGCGACGGAGCCGTCGGCGGTGATCCGCACGAAGGTCTCGGACGTGACCTCGTCCGCGGTGCGGACCACGACAAGCGAGCCGGATGCCCGCTCAGCTCCGTTCGAAACAGCGGAGGCCATCAGTCACAGGCCCCGGCGAGCTGGCCCGATGCGCGCATCACCGCGCGGAGGATTTCGACATGCGTGCCGCAGCGGCAGAGATTGTAGCGTAGCGCCGCCAGTGCCTCCTGCTGGGTCGGCCGCGGATTGATCGCGAGCAGCGCCTTCGTGGTCATGATCATGCCGTTGAGGCAGTAGCCGCACTGCGCGGCCTGCTCGTCGATAAAGGCCTGCTGCACCACATCCGGCTTGTCGCTTGTGCCGAGTCCTTCGAGCGTGACGATGTCGCGTCCCGTGCAGCCGCCGACGGGAATCACGCAGGAGCGCGCCGGGGCGCCGTCGATCAGGACAGTGCAGGTGCCGCATTCGCCGAGGCCGCAGCCATATTTCGGGCTATTGAGTTGAAGATCGTTACGCAGCACATAGAGCAGCGGCGTCTGCGGCGCCGCCGCGACGTCGTGGATCCTGCCGTTCACGGTGAGGCGGCTCGGTGTCTGCGTCATCCTCGTTTCCAAGCTCTGGTTCTCAAGCTCTGGCGACCGCGGTCGCAAGTCGTATGTCGCGACGATACCGTTTGTACACAAACGTGCAAGCCGCCATCCCGCAGTGCAGCGCAACTGCCCGCTTTGTGGACAGCGCCGGGAGGCAAATGGGGTTTTATTCGGCAGCGGCGTCTTTTCGCCTGCGGCGCCGCTTGACAGCTATCCGGAGCGCGCGCAACATCGTTCGTATACGAATGATAAACCGTCGCGATCCGCTGGCTTTGACATGGTGACTGAAACGACGAGCGCCGCCACCGACAAGATCCGCTGCGATGCCTGTCCGGTGATGTGCTACATTAAGCCAGGCGCGGCGGGCGCCTGCGACCGCTATGCCAATGACGACGGCAAGCTCGTTCGCGTCGATCCGCACATCATCCTTGAACGCACGGTGTCGCAGGGCGGCAAGCTGGTGCCGTTCAGCCGCACCGAAGATTGGGACGGCAAGATCGTCCACGAGCCCTCGACCTTCGTGACCGCGATCGGCGCCGGCACCACCTATCCCGATTACAAGCCCGCGCCGTTCATCGTGTCGTCCGAGGTCGACGGCGTCGACATGGTCACCGTCGTCACCGAAGGCATCTTCTCCTATTGCGGCATCAAGGTGAAGATCGACACCGACCGCTATCTCGGGCCGGAAACCGCGACCGTGCGCGCGCAGGGCGAAGCGGTCGGCCACGTCACCACCAGCGAATACGGCTCGCAGATGCTCTCGCTCGGCGGAGTGCATCATCTGACCGGCGGTTCCAAGAAAGAGGGCCGGGTCACCTGCGACACGCTGATGGACCTCGCCAATTGCAAGCCCGTCGAACTCACTGTGGACGGCGGTGCGACCGTGGTGGTGCAGGCCGGCCAGCCGCCGGTCGTCAACGGCGCCAAGGAAGAGCGCATGCGCGTCGGTTGCGGCTCGGCGACCATCGGCATGTTCGCCAAGCAATGGCATGGCAAGGTCGACGAAGTCGTCGTGGTCGACGACCACATCACCGGCGTGCTCAGCGAGCACCAGGCCGGCAAGCTGCTCGATATCGCCGATACCGGCATCAAGATGAAGGGCCGGCGCTCCACGCCCGGCCGCTATTTCCAGGTCGCCGATCCCGGAACGGGCTGGGGCGGCACCAACATCTCCGATCCGCTGGCGATCCTCGGACCGTTCGACGCCAAGGAAGCCAGGCCTGGGCTGACGATCCTGATGGTCTCCACGACCGGCGAGCATTCGTCTTATTATGTGCTCGACGCGGCCTTGAAGCCGGTCGAGACCGAGATGCCGCCGGATCTGAAGTTCTCGGTCGAGCGTATCCAGGAGAATTGCGAGCCGGCGCTGTGCACGGTGCTGTTCATGGCGGGTGCCGGCGGCTCGTTGCGCGCAGGCGTCACCGACAACCCGGTGCGGCTGACGCGCTCGGTGAAAGACGCGTTGACGCGCGTCACCAGCGGTGGCGCGCCGGTCTACGTCTGGCCGGGCGGCGGCATCACCTACATGGTCGACGTGACGCAGATGCCTTCGGGCGCGTTCGGCTACGTGCCGACCCCGGCGCTGGTCGCGCCGATCGAGTTCACGATGAAACTGACTGACTATGCCGCGCTCGGCGGGCACATGGATTACGTGAAGCCGCTGTCCGAGGTCAGGGGCGGTGACGATGTCCGCCAGTTGCCCTGGCAGAACCCGATTCCGGGACGGCGAGCATGACAAGGCTCCCGCAAATCGCATTGCTGTCTGATGGCCGGCGGCTGCATTTGCAGGATGGACCGATTGATTTGATCGTGGAGGCGAGGGGGCTCGGGCACCATGTGCGTGCGGCTTACGAGGCGGCGGCGCGCCGTTTCACCGGCCTGCTCGATGAACTCTGCGCTGAGCTGACGGAATTGCGCTCGGCGGTGGTACCCGGGGCGTGCGCACTGAACGGCGTTGTTGCACGGCGCATGCACGCAGCCGTCGCGCCCCACGCCGGCGATTGCTTCATCACGCCGATGGCGGCGGTTGCCGGAAGCGTGGCGGAGGAGATCCTCGGTGCCATGCTGGCGGCGGCATCGCTCGATCAGGCCTATGTCAACAACGGCGGCGACATCGCGATCTATCTCGGCGAAGGCGAGCACTTTTCGGTCGGCCTGATGGACCGCCCCGATCGCAGCGGCGTGATGCGAACGATGAAGGTCAATGCAAACGATCCCGTGCGCGGCATCGCGACCAGCGGACGTCACGGCCGCAGCTTTTCGCTCGGAATTGCGGATGCCGTGACGGTGCTGGCCCTGACCGCGTCGCAGGCTGATGCGGCGGCGACGATCATCGCCAATGCTGTCGATCTGCCCGGGCATCCCGCGATCATCCGGCAGCCTGCGAACGCGCTTCAGCCCGACAGCGATCTCGGCGCACGTCTCGTGACCCGCGAGGTCGGTGAATTGTCGCGGGCCGAGATCGCCACGGCGCTCGAATCTGGCGCGGAATGTGCACGGGAATTGTTCGACCGTGGATTGATCGAAGGTGCCGTGTTGCAGCTTTGTGGTGATATGCTTGTCATCGGAACAAAGGACATTGAGCGGCAACGATCGCGCCCGGCTGTGCTGGAAAATGCGATTCATGCCTGAGCAGGGACGTGGAACATGAGCGCGATCATTCGCAAGATCGTCACCGTCGTCGAAGAGACGCAGATGGAGATGGGCCGCCAGGTGTCGCCGCCGACGCGGCGCGCGGCGGCGATCGCCGTGATCGAAAATCCCTTTGCCGGACAATATGTCGAGGATCTCTCGCCGCTGATCGCGATCGGCGAGGAGCTGGGCGAACTCCTGTCGAAGCGCGCGGTGGCGGCACTCGGCATCGACGGTTCCAAGGCGCAGAGTTATGGCAAGGCTGCGGCCGTCGGCGAGAATGGCGAGCTGGAACATGCGGCCGCGATTCTTCACCCCAAAATGGGCGCGCCGGTGCGCAAGGTGTTGAGCAAGGGCGCGGCGCTGATCCCGTCCTCGAAGAAGCGCAGCGGCCCGGGCACGACGCTCGACATTCCCCTCGGCCACAAGGATGCGGCGTTCGTGCGCAGCCATTTCGACGGGATGGAAGTCCAGATCAACGACGCCCCGCGTGCCAACGAAATCATGGTCGCGGTCGCCGTCACCGACAGCGGCCGTCCGCTGCCGCGTGTTGGCGGGCTGACCGTTGCGGAGATCAAGGGCGAAGACGGTCTGAGATAAAGACGGTCTGAGGTAGTGAGTTCAAAACTGGAGGTTGGGATGCGAGCAAGAACCTATTTTGTCGGCGCGGCCTTCGCGCTTCTGGCCGGCGGCATGGCTCATTCGGCCCTGGCGCAGGAGATCAAGATCGGCGAGATCAACAGCTACTCGCTGCTGCCGGCCTTCACCGACCCCTATCGCAAGGGATGGCAGCTCGCGGTCGAAGAGATCAACGCTGCCGGCGGCATCAACGGCAAGAAGCTCGTCGTCATCTCCAAGGACGACGGCGGCAAGCCGGCCGATGCGCAGACCGCGGCCAACGAGCTCGTCTCGAGCGAGGGCGTCGCGATGCTCACGGGCACGTTCCTGTCGAACATCGGCCTTGCGGTCAGCGACTTCACCAACCAGAAAAAGGTGTTTTTCCTCGCGGCCGAGCCGCTGACGGACGCCATCACCTGGTCGAAGGGCAATAAGTACACCTTCCGCTTGCGTCCCTCCAATTACATGCAGGCGGCAATGCTGGTGGAAGCCGCCAGCAAGCTGCCGGCAAAACGCTGGGCGACGATCGCGCCGAATTATGAATACGGCCAGTCGGCGGTCGCGGTGTTCAAGAAGCTGATGTCGGAGAAGCGTCCGGACATCCAGTGGGTCGACGAACAATGGCCGCCGCAGGGCAAGATCGACGCCGGCCCGGTGGTGCAGGCCGTTGCCGCCGCCAATCCCGAAGCGATCCTCAACGTCACCTTCGGTGCTGATCTCGTCAAGCTCGTGCGTGAAGGCAACACCCGCGGCCTGTTCAAGGGTCGCGAGGTCGTCTCGTTCCTGACCGGCGAGCCGGAATATCTCGATCCGCTCAAGGACGAGACGCCCGAGGGTTGGATCGTCACCGGCTATCCCTGGTACTCGATCAAGACGCCCGAGCATGACGCGTTCCTGAAGGCCTATCAGGCCAAGTACAACGACTATCCGCGTCTTGGCTCCATCGTCGGCTACCAGACCATCAAGTCGGCGGCGGCGATCCTTGCCAAGGCCGGCTCGACCGATCCGGAGAAGCTGATCACTGCTGCGGAAGGGCTGTCGGTGCCGTCGCCGTTCGGTGAAATCACCTTCCGCAAGATCGACCACCAGTCGACGCTCGGTGCTTATGTCGGCAAGACCGCGCTGAAGGACGGCAAGGGCGTGATGGTCGACTCCACCTACAAGAAGGGCTCGGACTATCTGCCTGGTGACGCCGAAGTCGAGAAGCTGCGGCCGAAGGATTGATCGCGACTTTCCACCGCTGCCGTAGGGTGGGTTAGCCGAAGGCGTAACCCACCGCGGTCGCTCCGCGATGAAGGAAAATGGTGGGTTACGCCCAGCGAACTGCGCTTCGCGCAGTCGCAAGGCTAACCCACCCTACGAAGTTCCCGCTCTCCGCGTGGGGAGCGCGTTGAAACCCAACCCGGACCGCCGATGGCCTTTTACGTCGTACAGTTTCTGACCGGTCTCGCCAGCGCAGCGTCGCTGTTCCTGGTGGCGTCGGGCCTGTCGATCATCTTCGGCGTGACGCGGATCGTGAATTTCGCGCATGGCGCGTTCTACATGATCGGCGCCTACATCGCCTTCACGCTGACCGAACGGCTGTCCGGCGCGTTCGGCTTCTGGGGCGCAATCGTGATTGCGGCGCTCGCCGTGGCGCTGATCGGCGTGCTGGTCGAGATGGTCCTGCTTCGGCGCATCTATCACGCGCCCGAACTGTTCCAGCTGCTCGCGACCTTTGGCCTGACGCTGATGGTCGAGGATCTCGTTGTCCTGATCTGGGGGCCTGACGATCTCGTCGGGCGCCGGGCGCCGGGCTTCAAGGGCGCGATCGATTTCTTCGGCCAGAACATTCCGAGCTACGATTTGTTCCTGATCGTGCTCGGCCCGGTGGTGCTCGGCGTTCTCTGGCTGCTGTTCCAGCGCACCCGTTGGGGCGTGCTGGTGCGCGCCGCGACGCAGGATCGCGACATGGTCGCAGCGCTCGGCGTCAATCAGAAATGGCTGTTCACCTCTGTGTTTGCGGTCGGCGTGTTCCTGGCCGCGCTCGGCGGCGCGCTCCAGATCCCGCGCGACGCCGTGCATCACGCGATGGATCTGCGCATCATCGTCGAGGTCTTCGTCGTCGTCGTGATCGGCGGCCTCGGCAGCATCATCGGCGCGTTCGTCGCCGCGGTACTAGTCTCCGAATTGAACGCCTTCGGCATCCTGATCTTTCCGAAGATCTCGATCATCCTGGTCTTTCTGGTGATGGCGGCGGTGCTGATCGTGCGGCCCTGGGGCCTGTTCGGCAAGCCCGAGGCGCCCGCACGCAAAACGCCCGGCCTGACCGTCAATCCCTGGCGCCCGCTGACGTCGAACGAGCGGCTGGCTGCGCTGGCAGCGCTGGTCATCGCGGCGACGCTGCCATTGTTCGCCGGCAATTACGCGCTCACGGTCGGCTCGGAGATCGCGATCTTCGTGATCTTCGCCGTCAGTCTGCATTTTCTGATGTCGGTCGGCGGGCTCGCGTCGTTCGGCCACGCTGCTTATTTCGGGCTCGGCGCCTACGGCGTCGCCTTCCTCGCCAAGATGGCGGGGCTGCCGATGATCGTGTGTCTCCTGCTCGGGCCGTTGCTGGGCTGTATGGGTGCCGCCGTGTTCGGCTTCTTCGCCGTGCAACTCTCCGGCGTCTATTTCGCGATGCTGACGCTGGCCTTCGCGCAGATCGTGTGGTCGATCGCGTTCCAGTGGGTGAGCGTGACCGGCGGCGATAACGGCATTCTCGGCGTCTGGCCTTCGAGCTGGGCGGCGAGCCCGTCCCATTTTTATTGGCTGGCGCTCGGCGTCGCGGCGCTGGTCACGATCGCCTTGCGGATCGCGGTGTTCTCGCCGTTCGGCTACGCGCTCCGGGCCACGCGCGATTCGGTGCTGCGCAGCGAGGCGATCGGCATCAATGCCAAGCGGATGCAGTGGACCGCCTTCGTGATTGCCGGAACGACCGCCGGCATCGGCGGCGCGCTGTTCGCTTACCTCAAAGGCAGCGTCTTCCCCGACAATCTCGGCATCTCGCTCTCGGTCGACGCGCTGGTGATGGTGCTGCTCGGCGGCGTCGAGACGGTATCGGGCGCGGTGATCGGGGCCATCGTCTACAAGGCGCTCAGCATCTGGCTGATCAGCCAGACCGATCTCTCGAAGCTCGTGCTCGGCGGCTTCATCGTGCTGATCGTCGTTGTCTTCCCCAAAGGCATCGTCGGCATGCTGGAAATGCTGGCGCAGCGGCGCAGGAAGACGTCCCCGCCGGGATCACCCTTGCTGGCCAAGCCGATCGAGTCCGCCGAATGAGCGTTGCACCCCCACTTCTCGCGGTCGAAGGTCTGACCAAGTCCTATGGCGGCATCCATGCGGTGCGCGGCGTCTCGTTCTCGCTCCGCGCCGGCGAAATCCTGGCGCTGATCGGCCCGAACGGCGCGGGCAAGAGCACCTGCTTCGACATGCTTAATGGCCAGAACCGGCCGGATTCGGGCCATGTCCGCCTGCTTGGCGAGGAAACCACGGGCAAGAAGCCGCGGGAGGTTTGGCGGCTCGGCGTCGGGCGCACTTTCCAGATTACGGCAACGTTCGCGACCATGACGGTGCGCGAGAATGTCCAGGTCGCGCTGATTTCGCATGGCCAGCAATTGTTCAACCTCTGGGGCTCGGCGCCCAATGTCGACCGCGGCGAGGCCGGTCGCCTGCTCGAGCTGGTCGGCATGAGCGGCTACGCGGATCGCCCCTGCGGCGAGCTCGCCTATGGCGACCTCAAGCGGCTCGAGCTCGCGGTCGCGCTCGCCAACCAGCCAAGATTGCTGTTGATGGACGAGCCGACCGCCGGCATGGCACCGCGCGAACGCGTCGACCTGATGCGGCTCACCGCAAGCATTGCGCGGGACAAGTCGATCGGCGTGCTCTTTACCGAGCACGACATGGACGTGGTGTTCGAGCATGCCGACCGCATCATCGTCCTCAACCGCGGCACGCTGATCGCCGAGGGTTCGCCGGCCGAGGTGCGCGGCAACCCACAGGTCCAGGCGGTCTATCTCGGCGAGGGCCTGCTTTACGATGCAGAGCACCGCGAGGGAGCCTCGGCATGAAGCTCACGGTGCAGGACCTCAACAGTCACTATGGCCCGGCGCATATCCTGTTCGACATCGGCTTCGAGGTCGGAGACGGCGAGGTCGTGGCGCTCCTGGGTCGCAACGGGGCCGGCAAGTCGACGACGTTCCGCTCGATCGTCGGCCTGGTTGCGCAGCGCACGGGACGTATCATGTTCGAAGGCAGGGATGTCTCGGCACGTCCCACTCACGAGATCGTGCGGGACGGGCTCGGCTATGTACCGGAGGAACGGCGCATCTTCACCGACCTGACGGTGGAGGAGAATCTCGAGGTCGGCCGCCAGCCGAAGCGTCCGAATGCGCCATATTGGACCCGGGAAAAACTGTTCGCGCTCTTTCCAAATCTGGGCGAGATGAAACACCGTCCGGGCGGCCGCATGAGCGGCGGCGAGCAGCAGATGCTGACGATCGCGCGTACGCTGATGGGCAATCCGTCGCTGGTGCTGCTCGATGAGCCGTCGGAGGGCTTGTCGCCGAAGATCGTGGAGCAGATGGTCGATGCCATCCTGACCATGAAGAAGGAGGGCGTCAGCATCGTCGTTTCCGAGCAGAATTTGCATTTTGCGCGATTGATTTCCGATCGCGCCTACATCATCGAGCGTGGTCGCATCTGTTTCGGCGGCACCATGGCCGAGCTCGATGCGCGTCCGGACATCCGTGACGCGCATCTGTCGTTGTGAGGGGCGGGGAGCGGATGGCGAGAAGTGTGGCGGCGAAGAAGAGCGTCAAACAGACAAAGCCGTCTTATGTGCTCGACGAGCAGGTCGGCTTCATCCTGCGCCAGGTCTGGCAGCGCCACAGTTCGATCTTCTCCCGCGACATCGGCACCAATCTGACGCCCACGCAATGGGCGGCGCTGTCAAAACTCGCCGAGACCGGGCCGTGCTCGCAGAACCAGCTCGGGCGGCTGACGTCGATGGATGTCGCGACCATCAAGGGCGTGATCGACCGGCTCTCGGTGCGCGGCCTGACGGAGACGAGCCAGGATCCCGGCGATGGCAGGCGGCTGCTGGTCAGCCTGACGCGCGCAGGGCAGCAGCTTGCCGAAAAGCTGGCGCCGAATGCGCTGGCGATCAGCCGCGAGACGCTGGCCCCGCTCGACGCGAAGGAGCGCGAGACGTTGATGGCGCTTCTTAATAAGCTGAGGTGATGCAGGTCTTGTAGGGTGGGCAAACGCGCAAAGCGCCGTGCCCACCATCTTTCATCGCGTGCGAGAGTATTGGTGGGCACGCTACGCTTTGCCCACCCTACGGCACCGTCTGTCCGGCCTACTTCGCCACCATCTCCGGCACTCTCCCCGCCGGCGGCGTATTCCGACTCCGCTGCGTTCGCACGATGCCGTCGATGATGGTCATGCCGATGCCGGGGAGATCGCCGAGCTGGACGCTCTCCAGGATGTTCTTGCCCGGTGAATGCTGCGCCTTGTCCATGATGACGAAATCGGCGGAGCGGCCGATTTCGATCAGGCCGCAATCGAGCTCGCGCATCCGCGCGGTGTTGCCGGTGGCCAGGCAGAAGGCGAGTTCGGCCGGCAGGTCGCCGAGCGAGGACAACATCGAGACCATGCGCAGAATGCCGAGCGGCTGCACGCCCGATCCGGCCGGCGCGTCGGTGCCGAGGATGACGCGATGCAAATCGCCCATCTCGCGCGCGGTGCGCAGCGTGAACAAAGCGGAGCGCTCATTGCCGTTGTGAACGAGCTCGAGCCCACGCTTGCAGCCCTCGCAGATGCAGCGGATCTGGTCGTCGGGCAGCGCGGTGTGGCCGCCATTGATGTGACCGACCACGTCGGTATCGGCTTCCAGCACCACGTCCTTGTCGATCAGGCCGGAGCCGGGGATCGAGGGGCCGCCGGTGTGGATCGTGCTCTGGATGCCGTATTTGCGGGCCCAGCCGACCATTCTGCGCGCGGTCGGTCCGTCCTTGACGCCGCCGAGGCCGACTTCGCCGAGCAGCTTGACGCCGGCTGCGGCCAACTCCTTGAAATCCTCTTCCACCATTTCGCATTCTATCACCGGCGCGCCGGCATGAACCTTCACGCCGCCGGGCCGCAAATTCCAGAAAGCGCGCTGGGCGAAGATGGCCATCGCCTTGAGACCGACGACGTCGCGCGGGCGGCCTGGCATGTGAACCTCGCCGGCCGAGATCATGGTGGTGACGCCGCCATGCAGGTTGCTGTCGATCCAGCCGATCTGGTTCTGCCGCGGCGTCCAGTCGCCGGCGACGGGATGGACGTGGCTGTCGATCAGGCCGGGCGCGACGGTGGTGCCGTTGGCGTCGACGATCGTGGTCGCGCCTTCCGTGTCGAGGTCCTTGAAGCGGCCGATGGCGCTGATCTTGCCGTTCTCGGCGACGATGGTGTCGCCGTCCAGGATCGGCTTTTCCAGCGCGCCCGACAGGATCAGGCCGATATTGCGGATCACGAGCTTCGAGGGTCCGGCGGCCTGCGGTGCGTCATGCGCCATGGAAGGGGTCCTTGTCCTTAACTGCAACGCTTTCGATCTTGGGCAGCCTTGACCGCGGGATCAAGCTGGATTATTCATTTGTATACGAATGATCGTATACGAATGATGCATAGCTGACCGCCTCGAAAACCGCAATGAAGCGACACGGAAGGGTGAGATGAGCAATTTCAATCAGGAAAGCGTTTTGAGCGTCCACCACTGGACCGACACGCTGTTCTCCTTCAAGACCACCCGCAGCCCGACCTTCCGTTTCCGCAACGGCGAATTCACCATGATCGGGCTCAAGGTCGGCGAGAAGCCGCTGCTGCGGGCCTACAGCGTCGCCAGCGCCAATTACGAGGACACGCTGGAGTTCTTCTCCATCAAGGTGCCGGACGGCCCGCTGACCTCGCGGCTCCAGCACCTCAAGCAAGGCGACGAGATCATCGTCAGCCGCAAGGCGACCGGGACGCTGGTGATCGACAATCTGGAGGAGGGGCGCAACCTCTATCTGATCGGCACCGGCACCGGGCTCGCGCCGTTCCTGAGCGTGATCAAGGACCCCGAAACCTACGAGCGTTTCGAGAAGGTGGTGCTGCTGCACGGCTGCCGCCACGTCAAGGAGCTCGCCTATGGCGAGATGATCACCGAGAAGCTGCCGAACGACGAACTGCTGGGCGACTACATCCGTGCTCAGCTAATCTACTATCCGACCGTGACGCGCGACCCGTTCCGCAACCGCGGCCGTATCACCGACCTCATCACCTCCGGCAAGCTGTTCGCCGATATCGGCCTGCCGGACCTGGAAGCGGCCCATGACCGCGTCATGATCTGCGGCAGCCCGGCGCTGGTGGCCGACACCCGCTCGCTGCTGGGTGAGCGCGGCTTCATCGAGGGCAATCACGGCGAGCCGGCCCAGTTCGTGGTCGAAAAGGCCTTCGCGGAACGTTAGAGCGTTTTCGAGCGAAGCGGGTACCGGTTCGCGTAAAGAAAACGCGTCAAGACAATATCTAGAGCCCCGATCCGGGGCGCTGGTCGCGCAATAACACCGCATTTTCGCCCTCGTACGGGCGTTGCGGCGTCGATTCGGCGCGCGATACACTGTGGGAGCGAATCAGCGGAGTTCCCACATGGTTGCGGACAGCGACAGCAACATCGCCTGGCAGCGGGTCCAGTTAAAGAGGAACCGCGCCGAGTTGAAGGCGCTCGAGACCGCCCGCTTCACGATGGGCGAAATCGCCTCGTCGAAACGTAACGGCGAGACCCAGAAGGCGATTGCGGAACTCAAGCGCAAGATCGCACAATCGGAGCGCTCGATCGCCGAGTATGACAAGCGCACGCGCCGTCCGCTCACCACTGACCTGCAAAGCCTGAGCAACGGCAGCTGGAGTCATTGGGATTCCTACACCGGCCAGCGGCAGCGCAAGCCGGGGCCGCGCTCGCCCGGGCGCGGATAGCGTCGGTTCCGACCCTTGCGCGTTACTCCCCGCACACCATCTCGATGAGGCGCCCCCAGCCACTCCGGTGATCCCATGGCACCGCGCCTCGATTTCACCAGCGAGACCTTCTTCCGCGATACGCCCAAGGCGATCGCGAAGCTGCGCGCATCCGGCCCCGTGGTTGTGACACATTTCCCTCTGGTCGGCGATGTCTGGGTCACCACCACGCACGATGCCACCGCGCAGGTGCTGAAGGACGGCGCGACATTCACGCTCCGCAAGGAGGATGGCGAAGTCGCCGGCTTGCGCTGGTGGATGCCAAGGCTCGTCGCAACCATCGCCAACAATATGCTGACCATGGACGAGCCGGATCACACAAGGCTGCGCAGCATCGTGGACGAAGCCTTTCGCCGGCGTGCGATTATGGACATGCAGCCACGTATTCGCGCCATTGCCGATGATCTCGCGGCCGATCTGTTTGCAGAAGGCCGCCCCGCCGATCTCGTCCAGCGCTATGCACGCATCCTGCCGCTGTCGGTGATCTCCGAACTGCTGGGGCTTCCGGCGGCGGATCGTCCGAGGTTCATCGCCTGGGCCAACGCCATGTCGTCGCTGACGAACGTCGTCAGCTTCTTCCGACTGCTGTTCGCATTCCGCAAGATGCGCGACTATCTTGCAGAGCGGTTGCAGCTTGCTCGCGTACAGGGCGGTGAGGGCCTGATCGCCGAACTGGTCCAGGTCGAACGCGAAGGCGGTCAGATCACCCCGGACGAAATGGTGTCGATGCTGTTTCTGCTGCTCGCAGCGGGCTCGGAAACCACCACGCATCTCATCAGCGGTTCGGTTTACGAGCTGCTCCGAAATCCTGGTCTGCGCGATTGGCTGGAGGAGGACTGGAGCCGGGTCGGGTTCGCGGTCGAGGAGTTCCTGCGCTTCGTCTCGCCGGTGCAGTTCTCGAAGCCGCGCTATGTGCGGCACGATGTCGAGCTCGAAGGCGTGCGCTTGAAGAAGGGCGATCGCGTCATGGTCATGCTCGCCGCCGCGAACATGGATCCGGCGGTCCACGATGCGCCTGAACGGCTCGATCTCGAACGCAAGCCGAACCGCCACATCTCGTTCGGGACGGGAATTCACTTCTGTCTCGGCCACCAGCTGGCGCGGATCGAGGCGGTTTGCGCGCTCGAGGCGCTGTTCGCGCGCTGGCCAAAGCTCAGCCTCGCCGTCGATCCCGCGCAGATTCAATGGCGCAAGCGGCCCGGGATTCGCGCCATCGCGCAGCTTCCCGTTGTCGCAGACGAAGGCGGAACACTTGCGGCGCGTCAGACGCAAGCGATGACCGATCGGCCCTTCGCGGCGGTAAACTGACATCCGGATTTTTTGGAAATCTCCACCGCTAGGAACGACGTCCGGCGCTTCCTGTTGTCAGTGGGAGCCGGGCGCCGAAGGGTTCCCACCACCGGCAGCGAGAGCACGAAGCGTCATCGTGGGCCAGAGGCGCCGAGGGCGAAGCGGAGCGAACAGATCATGAGCAACAAGCAACCAAAGCTATATACCCCGAGCGAAAAAGACATGCGCGACAATCCGCTGATCGGCGGATCGAAGGGTGTCACCATGGCCGGCGCATCGCCTGACGATTTGGAAGACGTCTTGGGCGAGAACACGATCGAAGGTGATCTCGAGAACGACGTCAATGCGGCGGGAGGCATCGACAAGGATGTCGCGCGCAGCGGCGCCCACCGGCGCGGTCGCTGAAGACTGGAGGCACCCATGCAAGGCAGCAAGACACACGAGCAGCAACTGCGCATCCTCGAACGGAAAGCCGATGTTCCGGATCAGCGCCAGGTCGAGCAGGCGATCGGGCACAATCCAGAGGACAACGCCGTTCACCAGATCAACCGCCAGGCACGTCAGAGCGAGTTTCCGGTGAGCTGGGGTGGCCTCAATCAGGAGAGCGACCACAACAAGCACAACGACGGCGGCCAGAGCGGCCACAAGCCGCTGAAGCCAACGCCGGCGCAGGAGAAGCACTGAACTTGCAGGGACGATCAACGCAACAGGAGAGACCGATGCCAGGCGGTCATGGCAGCAAGACGCATTTCAGATCGGGCATGCACGGCAAGGGCGACGGCACCGGCGGGCTCACGGACGTCCCGAAGGAGAAGATCGGCGACAACATGGTGCTGTCGAACCGCGACAAGGCTCAGCACTCGGACATCCGCGGCATGGATGGAAAGGCCATCCAGACCGATCAGTATCAGGATCACTCGGCCAACCGACTCGCAGACGAAGACGGAGCGGGCGACGAGACCTGAGAGACGTTCCTCCCGAGCAACTCGCGGACCGGTGTTCAGCCGGTCCGCTTTTTTGTTGGCGCGAGATCGCGTTCCCAGCCGAACACGGACCGGCCGTCGAGCTCCGGCGAGGCCGCGCGTTCACCTGCGATGAACGACTGCACGGAAGGCCCGCGCGCCGTCCGCTCCAGCCGCCGCGCCTGATCGTCGAGCCGCTTGATCGCCTGCATTTCTTCGTCGCGTCCGAGTTTTGCGTTCTGGATCGCGTCCTTCAGCACTCGGATGGTCTCGTCATAGATATTGATCGGGACGGGATAGGGATGCCGGTCCTTGCCGCCGTGGGCGAGCGAGAAGCGCGCGGGATCGTTGAAGCGATAGGGCGCGCCATGCACGACCTCGGCGACCATCGCCAGCGAGCGCACGGTGCGCGCGCCGACACCGGGCGTCAGCAGCAGATCCGGGAAGTCGACAGGGCCGCGCTCTGCGGCTGCCGCCAGCGTGCCGTGCAGGCGGCGCGCGAACACGTCCTTGGGCCGCACGTCGTGATGCGCCGGCATGATCAGATGCGGCAGCATCGCCTGCGCCGGCGTGGCTGCCGTGCCGTTGAGCCGTTCGAATTCGGTGACGATGCGATCGGGGCCGAGATCGCTCAAAAGCTCGAGCTGCGCATTGCGCGAGACGTCGGCGCGGTGGTCGGTCAGATTGACGATCTCGCCTTGCTGCGGGCCGTCGATCGCGCTGTGCGGCGTATCGACAAAACTCTTCAGTGCCTCGGAATGCCAATGGTAGCGCCGGGCCTGCCGCTTGTCGCCGTTCATGCCCTGCTGCACCACGGTCCATTTGGCATCGGCGGTGACAAAGAAGCCGTGGAGATAGAGGTCGAACCCGTCCTGCACCGCCGCGCTATCGACTTTGGCTACCAAACGACTGGCCCGCGTGAGCTTTGCGCCGTCGAACCCGACGCGGTCACCGAGCTGCACCAATTCGTCCGGTGTCTTGCGCGAATGCTGCCCGCGGCCGCCGCAGACATAGATGCCGAGCTCGTCCTGGAGCGGACCTAGCCCGCGCTTCAGCGCGCCAATCACCGATGTCGTGATGCCGGAGGAATGCCAGTCCATACCCATCACCGCGCCGAACGACTGGAACCAGAACGGGTGTGACAGCCGCTGGAGGAACGCATCGCGCCCGTAGTGATGCACGATCGCCTGCGTGACGATCGCGCCAAGTGAAGCCATGCGGGTCGCGAGCCAGGGGGGAACCCGGCCGTTGTGCAGGGGAAGGTCGGCGCTGCCGGTTCGTCGAGTCATGAATCTAGAGATAGCGCAGTTCGGGGACGGTTGCACCAGAGGGATGCTGCGTTGCACTGAGCGGGGGGAGCGAAGCCGCTGGGAATGCGTTGAGCGCCCTAGGCGAATGCGTTGCGGGGATATGGATGAATTTGCATGCCGTTATGGCCGACATCGACGAGATGCTCGGCTGGGTACCGTCGTGGCTGATCGGCTTCAGCCTGATCGCCGGTGCGATTTTGCTGGCCCTGGTCTTCTATCGGTTGGCGGTATGGCTGCTCAATCGCGCCTTTGGCACACTTCCTCTCGTCGGCGTGTTCATTGAGCGTACCGCCGGTCCGGCCCAACTCGCTTTGTGTCTGGCTGCCGTTGCGCTCGTGCTGCCGCTGGCGCCGCTCGACGACACGATCCGGACGCCGCTGATGCGTCTGTTCGTGGTCGCCTTCATCGCGCTGATGGGGTGGATATCGATCCGGATCGTGGACATGAGCGCGGCGCGCTATCTGCGCAACTTTCGCGACGTCACCGAGAACCTCATCGCGCGCAAGCACGTGACGCAGATCCGCGTGTTCAAGCGCGTGACCGACACCATCATCGTCATCATCACGGTCTCTACCGCGCTGATGACGTTCGACTCGGTGAGGCAGTATGGCGTCAGCCTGTTCGCCTCGGCCGGCGCAGCCGGTATCATCGTCGGTCTTGCCGCGCGGCCGCTGCTCAGCAATCTGATTGCAGGTCTGCAGATCGCGATCACCCAGCCGATCCGCATCGAGGATGCCGTGATCATCGAGAACGAGTGGGGGTGGGTCGAGGACATCGCCTCGACCTATGTGGTGATCCGGCTGTGGGACTGGCGCCGCATGGTGGTGCCGTTGTCCTACTTCATCGAAAAACCGTTCCAGAACTGGACACGCGATACCGCATCCCTGATCGGTGTGATCGCGTTTCATGTCGACTATCGCGCCGACGTGCCGCGCATCCGGCGCTGGCTGGAGGAGGCGGTCAAGGAATCCAAGCTTTGGGACGGCGCGGTGGTCAATCTCCAGGTGATCGACGCGGATTCGCGCACCATCGAACTTCGTGTATTGGTCAGCGCGCGGAATGCGCCGCAATCCTGGGATCTGCGCTGCGAAATGAGGGAGAAGCTCATCGCCTTCATTCGCGACGAGATGCCGGAGGCTCTGCCGCGCGAACGCGCAATCCTGATTCCATCAGCAGGAGGCGACGACGCCGATTACATGCGGCGCCCGGCCGCGCCGGAGAAGATGCGGGCGAACGCGCGGAATTGAACGAGGGCGTGACGAGCCGGCGAGGGCAGGGGAGCGTCAGGGCCGCCTCACTGCGCGTGGATGTCGGCGGCCTTCAGTACCGGTTCCCATTTGGTTGCCTCGCTGTGCATGTAGGCGTCAAAGTCCTTGGCAGACGAGCCGACGGGGGCGGCGCCGATCTTGCCGAGAGTCGACATGACGTTCGGATCTTGTAGCGCCGCTTTCAAATCGGTTTCGAGCTTTGCCACGATCTCTGGCGGCATCTTCGCCGGGCCCAGCACGCCCCACCAGACCGAGACATCGTAGCCGGGCACGCCGGCCTCTGCGACGGTCGGAACATCGGGCAGGACCTTGGAGCGCTCGGCCGAGGTCACCGCGAGCGCGCGGACCGGGCCGCCGTCGAGCTGGCCGATCGCTTCAGCCAGCGGATTGATGCTGAGCGGGATTTCACCCGCGATCACGGCGGTCAGCGCCGGCGCGCCGCCCTTGTAGGGGATCGCAACCATTTTCGTGCCGGACATGTGCTTCAGGAGCTCGCCGGCGAGATGCGCCGAGGTGCCATTGCCGGACATGCCGTAGGAGAGCTTGTCGGGATCCTTCTTTGCGGCAGCCAGGAGATCGCCGAGTGTCTTGTAAGGGCTGTCCTTCGCCACCACGATGGCAAGCGGCGACGAGGCGACTTCGCTGATCGCGGTAAAATCCTTGAACGTGTCATACGGCACGCTCGGATAGATGAACTGGTTGAGCGGATGACCGCTCGCGACCAGGATCAGCGTGGTGCCGTCGGGTGCGGCCTGCGTCAGCGCCTGCGAGGCGACGATGCCGCCGGCACCCGGGCGGTTGTCGATCACGGGCTGCTGGTCCCAGGTCTTGGCCAGCGCCTGGCCGAGCGTGCGCGCGAGCACATCGACGGCGCCGCCGGCCGCATAGGGCACGAGGATGTGAACTGGCTTGCTGGGATAATTGGCGGCATGCGCGGCGCTCGCTGCGAGCAGCAAACCCGCAACGACCGCGAACCCGCCGATCGTCTTGTTCAAACCCGGCATTCTGGAGCACTCCTCGAGGCATTCGCGTCCTTGCGCCCGTTTCTGAGCCGCCCGGACATTGCCCATGGTTTTTGTTGACGAGACCTGATCTTTTGTACGATAGTACAAATCATATGGTACGCAAGCCCACCAGCAAGGAAACGGCCCGGAAGCCGAACATGCGCGAGGCGATCCTCGCTGCGGCCGAAGAGCTGTTCGCCACCAACGGCTTCAACGCCGTCTCGGTACGCGATATCGCGCAGGCCGCCGGCGCCAATCCCGGCAGCGTGACCTATCATTTCACGACCAAGGACGGCCTGCTGCTGGAGATCTATCGCCGCCATTGCGGGCCGATGAATCTCCGCCGTTCGGAGTTGCTGGCCGCCGCCAAGCGCGTGCGCGATCTCCAGGACCGGCTGGAGGCGATCGTGCGCGCCTATGTGGTGCCGGCCTTCACTTCGGGCAGCGATCTCGCCGGCGGCGGGGCGCGCTTCACGCGGCTGCGCGCAGTGATGTCAGCGGAAGGCAACGAGGTCGCGCGGAAGATCATCGCGCAGACCTTTGACGATACCAGCCACGCTTTCATCGATGCGGTCCACGAGAGCGTGCCGCATGTTCCGCGCACCGAGATCGTGTGGCGCAGCCACTTCCTGCTCGGCGCGCTGTATTATTCGCTGGTGACGCCGGATCGCGTCTCGCGCCTGTCGCGCGGCGAGGCCGATGGCAGCGATGCCGCCAGCGCTATCGAGCAGCTGGTGCAGGCCACGGTTGCCGCCTTCCAGGCGCCGGCGCTGGATCAGGCCGCGCCGGCACGACGGCGGCCCGTTACAAGCAAGACTTGAAAGAAACCGTCGAGGCGGACGCGCTCAGCGTTTCCTCTCGCAAGCGGACCATGTGACTGGGTGTTGAGGAAATGAACAGGCGCGAATGCTTGCATCTCTTGACCGGATTGGCCGGCGCGGCGTTCACGAGCGAAACGCGCGCGCAAACCGCTGGGCCGAAGGCGATGCCGACCATCGACCCGCCGGATCCAAATCCAAAGGTGCCTTCGTTCAAGCTGCCGCCGAAGTCCTGCGACACTCACACCCATATCTTCGGGCCGGCCGCGCGCTATCCCTTTTCGCCGAACCGGCCCTACAACACGGCCGATGCGCCGCTGGAAACGTTTCGCAGCGTGCACGAAAAAATCGGCGTTGAGCGCTGCGTGATCGTCAATGCCACTGTGCACGGCACCGACAATCGTGTCGTAACCGATGCGATCGCGCAGAGTGAAGGCGCCTACAAAGGCATCGCGAACGTCAGCGACGAGATGTCGGACAAAGACCTTGCCGGGCTCGACAAGGCCGGCATCTGCGGCTGCCGCTTCGCCTTCCTGAAGCGCCTCGGCGGTGTCGGCGACATGGCCACATTTCAGCACATCGTGCATCGCGTTGCCGAGCTCGGCTGGCATGTCGACGTCTATTTCGAGCCGGGCACGATCGCCGAATTCGCGCCGATCCTCACTGCACTGCCAACGCCTTACGTGATCGATCACATGGCGACGGTGCAGGCGGGGAAGGGGCTCGCCGATCCCGCCTTCACCGCATTGCTCGACCTTCAGAAGGACGAGAAGTGCTGGGTCAAGATCACGGGTCTCGAGCGCGCGTCCGCCACCGGCAAACCGTTTCACGATGCGGTGCCGTTTGCGAAGGCCTTGATCGAGAACGCGCCCGATCGCGTCATCTGGGGTACCGACTGGCCACACCCGAACGTCAAGATCATGCCCAATGACGGCGAACTGGTCGACCTGATTCCGCTCTATGCGCAGGATAGCGCGGTCCGGCAGAAGCTGCTGGTCGACAATCCGGCACGCCTGTTCAAGTTCGGCTGATGACAATGACTTATATCCCCACCATTCCGCCGCCTGATCCGAATACGCGCACGCCGAAATTCAAGCTGCCAAAACTATCGTGCGACGCGCATTGCCACATCTTCGGGCCCGGCGCGAAATATCCTTACGCGCCGGATCGCTCCTACACGCCACCGGATGCGCCGCTCGAGGATTTCAAGGCGTTGCACGCCAAACTCGGCGTGGAGCGCGCCGTCATCGTCAATGCCAGCGTGCATGGCACCGACAATACGGTGGCGCTCGATGCCATCGCGCAAAGCAACGGCGCCTACCGCGCGGTTGCCAACATCGACGACACCATCACCGAGCGCGAGCTTCGTGCGCTGCACGAAGGCGGCTTCCGCGGCTGCCGCTTCAATTTCGTCCGCCATCTCGGCGGCGTTCCCGACAAGAGCGTCTTCAACCGGGTCATCGCAATGGTCGCGCCGTTCGGCTGGCATATCGATCTGCATTTCGATGCGATCGATCTGCCCGAATATGCCGACATGCTTGCGAGGCTGCCGCTGAGCTACACCATCGACCATATGGGTCGGGTGAAGGCCTCCGACGGGCTTGAGCAGCCTCCGTTCATGATTCTGATCGATCTGATGCAGCGCGACGAGAAGTGCTGGGTGAAGATCTGCGGCTCCGAGCGCGTGTCCTCGGCTGGCCCGCCGTTCACCGATGCGGTGCCATTCGCGCGAAAAATCGTCGAGACCGCGCCCGACCGCGTCATCTGGGGCACCGACTGGCCGCATCCCAACGTCAAGGCGATGCCGAATGACGGCGACCTCGTCGACCTGATCCCGTTGTTCGCGCCCGAGCCGGAGTTTCAGCAGAAGATTCTGGTCAGCAATCCGGCGCGCCTGTTCGGGTTTGGCGAATGACGGCGCTGGCGATCGACAAGCCGCGCGGGCGCGCCTGGTGGAAGGAGCTCTGGATCCAGGTGCTGATCGCCATGGCGGCCGGCATCGCGCTTGGGATCGTCAGTCCCGAGGCGGCAGCCAAGATGCAGCCGCTCGGCGATGCCTTCATCAAGGCAATCCGGATGTTGATCGCACCGATCATCTTTTGCACCGTCGTGCACGGCATCGCGCATATGGCCGACATGGCCCGTGTCGGACGGGTCGCGGTCAAGGCCATCATCTATTTCGAGATCATGACCACGATCGCGCTGGTGATCGGCCTGGTTGCGGTCAATGTGCTGAAGCCCGGGGTCGGCATGAACATCGATCCCGCCAGCATCAACGCCAGTGCGGTCGAGCCTTATGTAAAGCAGACCGCTGTGATCGGCTTCGTGCCGTTCCTGACGAACATCGTGCCCGCGACCTTCATTGGTGCCTTTGCCGAGGGAAACATCCTCCAGGTCCTCTTCATCTCCGTGCTGTGTGGTTTTGCGCTGGTGCAACTCGGTGAACGCGCGGCACCGCTGATCAACCTCGTCGACGTCGCCGCCAAGATGATATTCGCCGTGGTCGGCTTCGTGATGTGGGCGGCGCCGATCGGCGCGTTCGGCGCCATCGCCTTTACGGTCGGCAAGTTCGGGGTCGGCTCGCTGGCCTCGCTCGGCAAGCTACTGGGCGGCTTCTATCTGACCTGTGTGATCTTCATCATCGCGGCGCTCGGCCCCGTCGCCCGGCTCTGCGGCTTCTCGCTGCTCAAGCTGATCCGCTACATCTGGGAAGAGCTGCTGATCTGCATCGCCACGACCTCGTCCGAGACGGTGCTGCCGCGGATGCTGACCAAGCTGGAACAGGCCGGCTGCGAGAAGAGCGTGGTCGGGCTGGTGATCCCGACCGGCTATTCCTTCAATCTCGACGGCACCTGTCTATACCTCGCCGCCGCCTCGGTGTTCCTGGCCCAGGCGACCAATACGCCGCTGGGGCTCGCCGAGCAGATCGAGCTGCTGCTGATCCTGCTTGTGACGTCCAAGGGCGCGGCAGGCATCGCGGGCGCCGCCTTTGTCGTGCTGGCGGCAACGCTGTCCGCGACCGGCAGCATTCCGGTGACGAGCGTTGCGCTCGTGCTCGGCGTCCACCGCCTGATGTCGCAGGGCCTGACGCCGACCAATTTGATCGGGAACGCGGTCGCGACCATCGCGATTGCCAAATGGGAAGGCGCGCTCGACGCCGAGCGCCTGAAGCGCGTGCTCGACGGCGAGGAGCCCGCCGCCGCCGCGGGTTGATGAGCTTATGACGCTTACGAACAGAAGAGGGGAGTTTGTCCCATGAAAACAGGTCTCGTGATTACGGCCCATCCCGGCGACTTCGTCTGGCGCGCTGGAGGGGCCATCGCGCTGCATGCGAAGAAGGGCTATCGCATGAAGATCGTCTGCATGTCCTTTGGTGAGCGCGGCGAGAGCCAGTTCGCCTGGAAGGAGAAGGGCGCGACGCTGGAATCAGTCAAGGCCGGCCGCAAGGACGAGGCGGAGCGCGCCGCAAAGCTGCTCGGCGCCGAGATCGAGTTCTTCGATTGCGGCGACTATCCGCTAAAGCTGACGGAAACGCATTTCGACCGCATGGTCGACATCTACCGCGAGCTCAATCCGAGTTTCGTGCTGACGCACGCGCTGGAAGACCCCTATAATTTCGACCATCCGAATGCCGCGCATTTCGCGCAGGAGACCCGCGTGGTCGCGCAGGCGATGGGTCACAAGCCCGGCGCGGAGTACAAATATTCGGCACCGCCGGTGTTCCTGTTCGAGCCGCACCAGCCCGAGCAGTGCAATTACAAGCCGGACCTGCTCCTCAAGATCGACGAGGTCTGGAAGGAGAAGTACGAGGCGTTCCAGATCCTCGCCGCACAAAAGCATCTCTGGGGCTATTACGAGCGCGTTGCGCTCAACCGCGGCATCCAGGGCAGCCGCAACACCGGCATGCCCATGACGTATGGCGAGGCCTATCAGCGCCTGTTCCCGACGGTCGCGGAGGAGCTGGCATGAAGCCCGTCGTCGTTCGCAACATCAAGCGTGCCGATCCCGCTGGAATGGCGGAGTACGGAGTTTCGACCGTGCACGAGGCCTACGGTCGCATCGGCCTGATGAAGCCGTATATGCGGCCGGTGTGGCCGGGCGCGGCGATTGCGGGTCCTGCGGTGACCGTGCTGGCGCAGCCTGGCGACAACTGGATGATCCACGTCGCTGTCGAGCAGTGCAGGAAGGGCGACATTCTCGTCGTCGGCTGCACCACCGACAATACCGACGGCATGTTCGGCGAACTGCTCGCGACCTCGCTGAGGGCGCGCGGCGTACAGGGGCTGATCATCGATGCCGGCTGCCGCGATGTCAAAGCGCTGCACGAGATGAAATTTCCAGTGTGGTCGCGCGCAGTGTCGGCCAAGGGCACGGTCAAGGCGACCCTTGGCTCGGTCAACATTGCCGTGGTCTGCGCCGGCGTCAACGTCGATCCCGGCGACATCGTCGTGGCCGATGACGACGGCGTCGTGGTGGTGCGGAAGCGCGATGCCGTCGAAGTCGCGGAGAAGGCGAAGAAGCGCAACGCGGACGAGGGCGGCAAGCGCGAGCGACTCGCCTCGGGCGAGCTTGGCCTCGATATGTACGGCATGCGCGACGCCCTGGCGAAAGCCGGGCTCGTTTACGTCGACAATCCCGAGGACGTCTAGGGCGAAGAGAAGCGGAGTGGGCGGATGGATCGTCTCAGGCTGAAGGCCGTGCTTGGCAATCATCCCCATGTCGAGGCGGTGAAGAGTGGCGAACTCCGTTCCGACCGCTTCGATCTCGACTTCGTCACGTACACGCCGACCAATAAGGCGTTCAAGCCCATGGTGCGCGAGCAGGCGTTCGACGTCTGCGAGATGGCGATCGTCACCTATCTGATGGCGAAGGCGCACGGCAAGCCGCTGGTGCTGCTGCCGGCGACCATGCTCGGCCGCTTCCAGCACGCTTACGCGCTGTACAATCCCGCGCGGGGAACGCTCCGGCCGTCCGATCTCGAAGGCAAGCGCGTCGGCATTCGCTCCTTCACGACGACGACGGGCGCCTGGATCAGGGGAATCCTCGCCAACGACTACGGCGTCGATCTCGATAAGATCCGCTGGGTCACGTTTGAGGATCCGCACGTCGCCGAATATGTCGACACCACCGAGCGCGCGCCCGCGGACAAGAACATCTTGCAGATGCTGCTGGATGGCGAGCTCGACGCGGTCCTCGGCGAGGCCTCGAACGATGCGCGGCTGAAACCGTTATTCCCCGACCCGACCGCAGAAGCCGCCAAATGGTATGCGCGGCGCGGCGTCGTCCCGGTCAATCATCTCGTGGTCGTGACTGGGAAACTTGCGAAGGCGCATCCCAAGGTGGTCGCGGGTGTCTATGATCTGCTCAAGCAGAACAAATTGCAGGTGGGGCCTGTCGCAACGCCGGACCTTGTTCCGTTCGGCGTTGAGGCGAACAGAAAGCCGTTGGAGCTGATCGTCGACTATGCATTCCAGCAGGCGCTGATCCCGCGCCGCTATGCGGTCGAGGAGCTCTTCGACGAGACCACACGAGGATTGAACTGATGGTGGATCCGAAACGATGGCAGATCGGGTTGGTCGGCTATGGCGAAGTCGGCAAAATTCTGGCCGAGGATTTGCGCCAGCAGGATGTCAAGGTCGCCGCATTCGACATCAAGCTGGGAAGCGGTCAGGGCGCATCGCTGAGAGAGCACGCGGCGAAGTTCGGCGTCGAGCTGACAGCGTCTCACGCCGAGCTGACGGCAAAGTCCGACTTCATCGTCTCTGCCGTCACTGCCAGCCAGGCCGTGCCGGTCGCAGCAGCCTGCTCTGGTGCCATCAACCAGGGCACTTGGTTCCTTGATTTCAACTCGGCCTCGCCCGGTGCCAAGCAGCGCGCCGCGGCGCTGATCGACGCCGCCGGCGGTCGTTACGTCGAGGGCGCTGTGATGACCTCGGTGCCGCCCTATCGCATCAAGGTGCCGCTCCTGCTCGGCGGTCCCGGCGCGAGGGAGCTCGAGCCTCTGCTAAATGCGATCGGCTTCGCGGCGAAGGTCGCGAGCGACCGGCTCGGGGTGTCCTCGGCGGTCAAAATGTGCCGCAGCATCATGATCAAGGGGCTCGAGGCCATGGTCATCGAAAGTTTTACAACGGCGCGTGCCTACGGCGTCGAGGACGCAGTGCTTGCGTCACTGACCGAGACGTTCCCCGCGATCAACTGGGAAAAGCAGGGCGCCTATTTCTTTCAGCGGGTGATCGAGCACGGCCGCCGCCGTGCCGAGGAGGTGCGCGAGGTCGCAGAGACCGTGCGCGAGGTGGGGCTGACGCCGTGGTCCGCGCAGGGCACGGCCGAACGGCAAGCCTGGGTGGCCGATCTCGCCGACGAAGGCCTGTTCGGCGCGAAGGGGACCAAGGAGTTTGCCCGCAGTGCCGATTGGCGCACCGAGGCGGATCGTATCCTGGCGAAGATCAAGCGCGAGGGGTAGGCGGCATCCTGCTCAGGATTTTGACATGCGACAGCCGGTGAGATCGTCGCGCGCGCGTTCGATCAGCACCATCAGGTTTTCAGCCTTGCGGGCCAGCCGATCGCTCACGGCTTCGACGCGGAACTCTGCGCAGATCGCACGAATGCACTTGTCGGCGGTGTCGAGCGTCAGGAGCATGCGCGTCAGGTCATCCTGCGTCCGGACGCCGGCCAGATCGAGCTCGGACAGGACATGCCCGATGCCGTCGAGCCGTTTCACCGCAGCCTCGCTCGGCGTTCTCGTTCGAATGGCGTCATGGTCGATGCTGCTGAACGCGCTGAACACGTCGATGCTTTCCCGAAACGCAAGCGCCAGCGCAGGTTCTGCTTTGACCGGCGCCGCTGGACTGACAATGCGTGCAGCTATCGGCAATCCGTGCGGATCGACTATCCGGTGTTCTACAGGATTCGGAATAAAAGAACGATCAGCGGTAACATCGAACGGAAATGACGTGGCAATCCGCCACGCTTCAATGCAGATATGCATGAGAAGCGGGTCAGGGACCGGGGCGGAACAGGTGGGGCCGCTGCCGCTCAAAGGTCTGCCGACCGCTCTTGAAGCCCATCACGACATCCGGCAGTTCGGCGATGGCGAAACGGCTGTCTTTTATGTCGAGCACGACGAGATCGGCAGGCTTGCCGATCTCGATGCCGTAATCCACGAGGTTCATCAGCCGTGCCGGCAGCTCGGTGACGAGATCAAGGCAGGTGTCGAAGTCGCCGATCGAGGCATGGGCGACGTTGGCGTAGAAGTTCGCCATCCGCAGCAGCGAGGCGTCCCCAAACGGCGTGAAAGGATTGAGCACGTTGTTGGTCGCGACCGAGCAGACGACGCCGTCGCCGGCGAGCTTGTGCGCGAGCGTCAGCCCGCGCGGCGCGTTGTGGGTGGCCTCACGTCCCATCAGGTAGAGATCGGTCGCCGGCAGTACGGTAACGGCGACGCCGGCTTGCGCCAGTTGAGCGCTGGCCGCCTTCAGCCGCTCCGGCGGCAACGCCGAGAGCTTTGTGGCATGGCCGATCGCGACGCGCCCCTGATAATTGTGCCGTTCGGTCTGCCGGCAGACTTCGTCCAGATGGCACCAGGAGGGGTCGAGGTCGAAGTCGAGATGAAGATCGACGTCGACGTCGAATTCCCGCGCGAAATCGAAGATGCGCGCGAGATGCGCGTTGGGGTCGGTGTCGGTATAGGGGCAGCCGCCGATCACCTCACCGCCGTCGCCCAACGCCTGCACCAGCAGCTCTTCGCTGCCGGGATCGTTGGTCAGGCCTTCCTGCGGGAAGACGCAGAGCGAGAGGTCGAGCGCCCAGGCATAGTCGCGCTTCAGGGCCTTCACGGCCTCGAAGCTGCGCAGCCCGATGCGCGGATCAATCTCGACATGGGTGCGCATGCGGGTCGTGCCGTGCACGATCGCGCGCTCGATCACCCTGGCGCCCCGTGCATAGACATCCTCGACGCTGAAATCCCGTTTCATCGCCGACACGGCGCGGATGGCATCGCCGAGACTGCCGTGATTGTGCCCGCAGCGCTCGAGCAGGCAGGCCTTATCGAGATGGATGTGAGTGTCGACGAAGCCGGGCAGGGCCAGCCGGCCGCCCACATCGATCTCGACCGCGTCGCAGGCAAGCCTGGGCTCAATCGCAGCGATCCGGCCGCCTTTCACGCCGATATCGACGGGTGTGGTAGATGATCGCAACAGGGCGTTGCGGAAAACAAGGTCGAAGGCGGTGTCGGTGGTCATGCAATGAATCTTCGGGTGCAACTCGTGGCAATCAGCGATGACTTCGGGTCGGCGGCAATGTAGCGGGGGATTTGATCAAAATATATGCGTGCTTTCCCTGACATGGACGGTAGTATTTCGCGAATTCTTCGGGAGATACCGCCATGTCCATCACCGCGAAAAGCGAAAAAGCGCCCTCGTCGGACGCCGAGATCGTGGAAGCCTATCTCACGGCGTCGATGATTCCCGATCCCGACGCCGCGGCAGCCTACATGAAGCCGGGCACGGTGATCACCTTTACCGGCGGGAGCGAGTTCGACCACCCGCGCGGGCCGACCGGCTTCAACGCCAAGCGCTATCGCTGGGTCAAGAAGAAGATGGACCGCTTCGACGTCTGTCCGGGCGCGGTCGAGACCGTCGTCTACAGCATCGGCACGCTCTATGGCGAGTGGATGGACGGCACGCCCTTCGAGGGCAATCGCTATGTCGATCGCTTCGTGGTCAGGAGCGGCCAGATCGTGAAGATGGATGTCTGGAACGACAGTGCCGAGCGCATTCTGGTGCAGCGAGGCATCGACGCGTAACGGGCGTCTCGTCGATTGAGCCGGGCCGCGTGCGGGGACGAAGGGCCGTTGATCGCATCGAAACCGCTGTAGCTGATACACGCAAGCTGGTCTGGCGGCAGGCGGGTGTCTGCGCTAACAACCGTTCGATTGCGCCCGGCACGGAGGCGCAGCCCTCGAGGAGCTCCCGATGCGTCTTCTACCCACCGTTCTCCTAGCCGTCACTTGTCTTGCGGGCGCCGCCTCGGCCGACGACCTGTCGGGTACGCTTCAGAAGGTCAAGGACACGAAGAAGATCACGCTTGGCTATCAGGAGGCGTCCGTACCCTTCAGCTATCTGGATGGCGACCAGAAGCCGGTCGGCTTTGCCATCGATATCTGCCTCAAGATCGTGGACGCGGTGAAGAAGCAGCTCGGCACGCCCGATATCGCGGTCGAATTCCTGCCAGTGACGTCGTCGAATCGCATCCCTCTGATGGTCAACGGTACGCTCGACCTGCATTGTTCGGCGACCACCAACAATGCCGACCGCCAGAAGCAGGTCGCCTTCACCAACACGCATTTCCTCAGTGCGACGCGATTTGCCGCCAAGAAGGTCGCGAAGATCACCACGATCGACGATCTCAAGGGCAAGTCCGTCACGGCGGTGGCGGGGTCGGTCAACTTGACACAACTCGCCAAGATCAACACCGAGCGCAATCTCGGCATCAACCTGATGCCGGCCAAGGATCAGGCCGAGGCCTTCCTGTTGCTCGAAACCGATCGCGCCCAGGCCTACGCGCTTGACGACGTGCAGCTTGCGGTCGCGATCGCGCGCTCGAAGGAGCCGGCGCTCTTCATGATCAGCGAGGAAACATTTTCCAAGCCCGAGCCCTACGGGATCATGCTGCGGCGCGAGGATGCTCCGTTCAAGGCGCTGGCCGATCGCGCCACGGCTGAACTCTACGCCAGCCCGGAAATAGAGGTGTTGTACAGGAAGTGGCTGGAATCGCCGACGCCGCCGAACGGGCTGAACTACAACGTCCCGATGTCGCCGGCTCTGCGCAACGCCTTCAAGAAGCCGAGCTCGAGCTTTGATCCGGATGTGTACGTGGTGCACTGAGCCGAGGGCCTGGCGCGGTCCGCAGTCCGTGGAGTAGTTGGCCGGCGAGCGCCGCGCAGCGCGATCCTGCTGAAGGATATTGGAACCGAGGAACTTGCAATAACGTTTGAGACGCTCCGGCGCATTGAGCAGCGGGCGAGCCGCCTGCACGAAGCCAAGACATCAGAGGCGCAATAATCATGCGCGCGCAAGAGCCGTTTTTGGTCCGCCACGCGGACCTCATTTTCGCCTTGAAGACGTTTGCCGCGTCGATGCTGGCGCTCGTCATCGCGCTCGCCATGGACCTGCCGCGGCCCTATTGGGCGATGGCGACCGTGTACATCACCTCTCAGCCGCTCGCCGGCGCGACCAGCTCGAAGGCCTTCTTCCGCGTCATGGGCACGCTGGTCGGCGCGACCGTGACGGTGGCGCTGGTGCCGAACCTGATCGATGCCCCCGAACTCTTGTGCCTCGCGATCTCGCTCTGGGTCGGGCTCTGCCTTTACGTTTCGCTGCTCGACGGCACACCACGCAGCTACCTCTTCATGCTGGCCGGATACACTGTTGCGCTGATCGGCTTTCCCGCGGTATCAGAACCGGGCTCGATTTTCGACACCGCAGTCGCGCGTGTCGAGGAGATCTCGCTCGGAATCATCTGTGCCAGTCTGGTCTCGACCATTGTCTTTCCCCGCAGCGTCGCACCGGCGGTCGCTAACCGCATCGACAGCTGGCTGTTGGATGCGCGCCGTCTCAGTCAGCTCGTGTTGCTGCGCGAGGGCGCCAACGAGATGCGCCGCAGCAAGCGCCTCAAGCTTGCGACCGACATTGTCGAGATCGACACGCTCTCAGCCCATCTCGCCTATGACCGGTTGACGGACCGCAATGCCGTGATCGGCCTCGGCGAAATCCGGTTGCGCATGCTGATGCTGCTGCCGGTGATCGCTTCTCTTGAGGACAGGCTGGCCGCGCTGGGCGAGGAGGGGTTGCGGCGGCAGAGCGAGCCGAAGCGGCTTCTGGACGATCTGGCGCAGTGGATCGTGAGCGACATCGGCGCGCGGCAGCCGGCCGAGCGGATCCGCGCCATGATTGCGGAGCGGCAGGCGGTGCTCGATGATAGCTCCTCCTGGGAGCGGATCATCACCACGAGCCTGTTGTCGCGGTTGCGCGAGCTCGTCGACCTCTCGCGCGACTGTCGTGCGTTGACCCGGGCGATCGGAGAGAACCGCGTCGTCTCGACCCTCGATCTCGCCTTTCACTCCGAAGCCGGCGCCGCGCCCGTGCGTCATCGCGACCGCGGCCTCGCCCTGTGGTCGGCTGTCGGTGCCGCGATCGCTATCCTGATCTGCTGCGCGTTCTGGATCGGGACCGGCTGGCCGGACGGCGCGTCGGCTCCCATGATGGCCGCCGTTGCCTGCTCGTTCTTCGCCGCGCAGGACGAGCCGGCCCGCTTCATCCGCAGCTTTGGCCTGTGGTCGCTGGTCGCCATCGTGGTCGTCGCTGTCTATCTGTTCGCGCTGGTGCCTGCGATCTCCCATATCGAAGTCTTGATCGTCGCGCTCGCGCCGACTTTCCTGCTCTATGGTTTGTTGATCGCGCGGCCGGCAACGGCCGGGACGGGCATGGCGCTCGCGGCCAATACGGCGACGCTGCTCGCGCTGCAATCGACTTACAACGCGGACTTTGCGTCCTATGCCAATTCAGCGGTCGCTTTCTTCGTCGGCGTCGTGATCGCCGAGCTCGTGACGCGGATCGCGCGGGGGGTGGGCGCGGAATGGATCGCCAATCGCCTGGTGCTGTCGAGCTGGAGAACCATCGCGGTGGCCGCCGAACGGCGCGGCAGGCGCGACCGCGCGGAGTTCGCGGGCCTGATGCTACACCGGCTTGGGCTGTTGGTGCAGCGCATCGCGTTCCTCTCGGAGAGCGATCGCCGCGACGCCGACAGCCTCGTCCAGCTCCGCATCGGGATCAATATCATCGACCTCCGCCGCGCCCGCTATGGCCTCGCAGTATCGACCATTTCCGCCATCGATGACATGTTGGATCAGCTCGCCATCGCGTGCCGGAGCTATGCCGGCGGCGGAATGCCGGCTGAGCTGCTGCGGCACGTCGATCTTGCCCTGGCGCAGGCGGTCAGGGATCCCAATGACAGCGCGCGCGAGGATGCCTTGATCGGCCTCGTCGGTATCCGGCGCGGGCTGTTTCCGGATGCGCCGGCCTACCGGCCGCGCGCAGGCGAGAGTGTCGCGGCATGAGATATGTGATCGACATCTACGGTGTGCTCGTGCCTGCGCTGCTCCTGTGGATCATCGTCGCTTACATTCTTAGCGCCATTTTGCGCCGGATCATGCAGCGCTTCGATTTGTACCGGCTGGTCTGGCATCGCGCGCTGTTCGATTTTTCGATTTTTGTCTGCCTTCTCGGCGTGGTCGTCTATCTCTCGGAGTATCTCGCATGAAGGGGAATTTCGCCTGGTTCGGCCGCCTCGCGCTGACTGTCATTGTCGTCGTCGCCGCGCTCGCGGTCGGCCGCGAGCTGTGGGTCTACTATATGGAATCCCCCTGGACACGCGATGGGCGCGTCCGCGCCGATGTGGTCCAGGTTGCGCCTGACGTGTCCGGCTTCGTGACGGAAGTACTGGTCAAGGACAACCAGAAGGTCCATCGCGGTGACGTGCTGTTCCGGATCGACCGCGAACGGTTTGCGCTGGCGCTGCGGCAGGCCGATGCTGCGGTGGCCGGTCATCAGGCGACGCTCGATCAGGCAAATGCCGATTTGAAGCGTTACAGTGCGCTGACCACTGACGCGGTGTCGCAGCAGAGGCAGGAACAGGTGCTCGCGACCCAGCTCCAAGCCAAGGCCGCTTTCGATCAGGCCGTCGCCGACCGTGCGGTCGCCCAGCTCAACCTCGACCGCAGCGAGGTCCGCGCCTCCGTCAACGGCGTGATCACCAACATGGATTTGCGTCCCGGCGCTTACGTCACGGCGGGCAAGGGCGTGATGGCGCTGGTCGACAGCGACACCCTGCACGTGGAAGGCTATTTCGAGGAGACAAAGCTCGCGCGCATTCGTATCGGCGACAAGGTGCGTATCCGCCTGATGGGCGAGAAGGTCACGCTGACCGGCCATGTCGAGAGCATCGCCGCCGGCATCGAGGACCGTGATCGCGCCGACGGCGCGAACCTGCTTGCGAACGTCAACCCGACCTTCAGCTGGGTGCGGTTGGCGCAGCGAGTACCTGTGCGTATCGCGCTCGATCCCGTCCCCGAGGGCACGGCACTCGTCGCCGGCCGATCCGCGACGGTGGAGGTGTTGAACTAGCTGAAGCGGTGATGGGAGCTGATGGAGTCGCGCCGCGCATGATTGCGCTCATCGGTGAAGACCACCTCGGAGGCGCGGTCGGGCACGCCGAGCGTGGTCCGGGTTAGTCGATTTCGAGATGGTCCGCGTCGGGCAATGTGGGAAACGGCGCCGCCGGCAGCGTCTGGTACCAGAACGCAACCGACGCGATGTCGTCCTGCAGCGGAAGATATTTTGCCTCCTTGGCGCCCGATCGCCAGCCGAGCGCCTGGATGGTCACGCGCAGATCGCTCTGGAAACGAATGGGATCCGGGATGTGCCATCGGTACATGCCGAACCGTTGCTGCGATTTGTAGACGCCATCCGGGCGGATCACCTGCGGCAGGCCGGCATAGGGCGTGGTGAATTCCTGGTAGCGGGATTGCTGCACTGCGCCGCGGCCGGAATGCGCGACGTAGGGATCGAAGTTGTACGATCCGCAGATATAGTCCTCGGTGCCGGTGCCGCAGATGGTCGGGAATTCGCCGTCGCCGTCAATGAAGAACTTGATCTCCCCTTCGCCCCACCAGCCGTTGTTGTTGACGCCCCAGGCCATGTAGGTGCCGACATATTGGCCGCGCCCGGTGACGCCATCGAGGATAGTGTAGACGTCCTTGTACGGCAGCGGGTTGGTACGGCGGAATTGTGCATGGAAATAGGCGCAATCCTCGGGCACGTCGGTCAGCGTGTAGTTGATCTGGTAATAAACGGTCAGCGCCTCCTCGCTCCGGTTCTCCAGCGTGAAGCGCGCGCGCTTGCGGAACGGCATCTCCCAGTAGCAGTTGAACGCGCGTCCGGGATTGACACAGACCGCCAGCGACGACACCTGCGCAAACTCCTCCCACCCACAGGCGAAGAAGTCACCGGCCGGGCATTCCACGCTCGGCTGCTCCTGGTCGTCCCAGTAGACGCGCAGGATCGAATGGCGAAGCCGTCCTCGCGCGAGCGTCATCCAGATCTGCTGGATCGCGCCCTGGCCCGCGATGTCGGCAAGCGTGAACGTCGCACCGGGCTCGATGACGACGTAGGGCGAGACCTTCCAGCCTTGCCCGAGATCGCGGGCCTGGGCTGCCGCGGGCCCGTCGGTGGACATGCCGCCCTTGCCCTTGTCGCCGGTCAAGTTCTCTGGGCTGATCGAGCGCGTCTGCGCATTCGACAGGCGGGACAGATTGCCGAGATGCAGTCCCAATCCGGAAAACGCCATCGTGTCCTCGACAAGAAGTTAGCGATACCTCGGATATAGCGCTGCCCAATCTACCAAAAGATGAAGACGATCGCGCAAGTGAAGGGGCCGTGTGCAATTGTGCGGAGGCCCAGCCGGCGCGATAGTCCCTGAATTTCTCGCGTACGGCCGATTTGAGCACTTTGCCGGGTTCGCGTTTGCACTTGCGTGCAAGTCAGCGGAACGCTGCGCGCGGTACACGCAAAATGCGGCGGACGCGATTGCATGCGTCACTTTTTCAGGGCTAACTGGCGCAAGCGTAAGGGCCAAGCAGCGCCCGCCGTGGAGGAGATCGATGTCAGCGGAAGGACACAAGACCGGCGCAGCCGGCGCGCCCAGCATCGACATACAGGCCTTGCGGGCGCGCTATCGCGACGAGCGCGACCTGCGTCTGCGCTCCGAAGGCAAGGCGCAGTATGTTGAGGCGACCGGCGGCTTTGCTCGCTACCTCGACGATCCCTGGGCCGACGCCGGATTTGCGCGCGAGCCGGTCAGCGAACAGACCGAGGTGCTCATCGTCGGAGGTGGCTTCGGCGGGCTGCTGTGCGGCGCGCGTCTGCGCGAAGCTGGTATCGATGATTTCCGCATCGTGGAAAAGGCCGCCGATTTCGGCGGGACCTGGTACTGGAATCGCTATCCCGGCGCCGCCTGCGACACCGAGAGCTACATCTATCTGCCCTTGCTCGAAGAGACTGGTTACATGCCGGTGCGCAAATATGCGCGGGCTCCCGAGATCTACCAACACTCGCGCCGTATCGGCCGCCATTTCGATCTCTACGAACGCGCTCTGTTTCAGACCGTCATCGCGCGCATGGCCTGGCAGGAGCAGGAGGAACGCTGGCTGGTCGAGACCGATCGCGGCGACCGCATCCGCGCGCGTTACGTCATCCTCGCCGGAGGCCCGTTGAGCCGGCCAAAGCTGCCCGGCATTCCCGGCATCGAGAGCTTCAAAGGCCATAGCTTCCACACCAGCCGATGGGATTATGCCTACACCGGCGGAAACGCCGAGGGCGGTCTCGACCGTCTTGCCGACAAGCGCGTCGGCATCATCGGCACCGGCGCCACCGCCGTGCAATGCGTGCCGCATCTCGGCCGCGCGGCGAAGGAGCTCTACGTATTCCAGCGCACGCCGTCGGCGATCGGCGTGCGCGACGACCGGCCGACCGACAGCGCGTGGGCGGAGAGCCTGAAGCCCGGCTGGCAGCGCGAGCGGATGGACAATTTCACCGCGGTGATCTCGGGCGAGCCGTTCGAACGGGATTTGGTGCAGGACGGCTGGACCGGCCTGCTCGGCGAGATACTGCTCGCGCCGCGGCGCCAGCCACAACCGGTGACCTCGATGGAAGAGGCGCTGAAGGTGATCGAACAGGCCGATTATCGCAAGATGGAGGAGATCCGGGCCCGTGTCGACGCGGTGGTGAAGGACGAGGCAGCCGCGGCCGCGCTCAAGCCCTGGTACAAGGCCTTCTGCAAGCGGCCGTGCTTTCACGATGAATATCTCGACACGTTCAATCGGCGCAACGTGCATCTCGTCGACACCAATGGCAGGGGCGTCGAACGCATCACCGAGAATGCGGTCGTCGTCGACGGCAAGGGCTACGAGCTCGACTGCCTGATCTATGCCAGCGGCTTCGAGGTCGGCACCGATTATGCGCGCCGCATGGGTTTCGAGGTTTACGGCCGCGACGGCATGAGCCTGTCCCAGCGCTGGCGCGATGGCGTCAAGACGATGCACGGCTTCTACAGCCGCGGCTTTCCGAACTGTTTCCTGATTGTGATGGTGCAGGCCGGACAGAGCGCGAATTTTCCGCACATCATTGACGAGCAATCGCAGCACATCGCCTATGTCATCGCAGAGGCGCGCAAGCGCGGCGCAAGAACGTTGGAGCCGACGCTTGCCGCCGAGAATGCCTGGGTCGACGAGGTCGTGAAGGCCGCAATCGGCCGCCAGACCTACCTCGCCGAATGCACGCCGGGCTATTACAACAATGAGGGCGTGTTCGATCCAATCGCGGCGCGCAATAGCCAATACTGGCGCGGGCCGATGGCGTTCCTCCGGCTGCTCGCCAAATGGCGCAAGGAGGGCACCTTGGACGGATTGGAATTGACCTATGGGTCGGACGCGAAGTCCGACGGCTCTCCAGTGCCGGCATGAACGGCAAGATTCCGGCTCCTACGGGTGCGACGCGGCTCTATCTCATCGTCGGCGATCCCATCGCGCAGGTGCGTTCGCCTGCTGGCGTTTCCGCAGAGTTCGCTGCGCGCGGTCATGACGGCATTCTGGTTCCGGTTCAAATTGCGAGCGCCGATCTGCCTGATTTTCTCGCGGTGGTGAGCCGGTTGAAGAACCTCGACGGCATCGTGGTGACGATCCCGCACAAATTTGCCTGCTATCAGGCCTGTGCCAGCGCGACGGAACGGGCACATTTTCTGCGCACCGTGAATCTGATGCGCCGGCGCGCCGATGGGGCGTGGCACGGCGACATGGTGGACGGCCTCGGATTCCTTGGCGCCGCGCGGGCGAAGGGAATCGATCCGCGGGGAATGCGGGCGCTTCTCGTCGGTGCGGGTGGGGCGGGCTCGGCCATCGCGCTGGCCCTGGTCGAGGCCGGTGTGAGCGAGCTCGCCGTTCACGACAGCGCGGTCGAACGCCGCGACGCGCTGATCGGCCGGCTCAACGGGCTCGGCAAGGCGCCCGTGCGGGCAGGGACCACCGATCCCGCAGGCTTCGACTTCGTCGCCAACGCCACGCCCGCCGGAATGAAGGACAGCGACCCGCTGCCGGTCGATGTCACGCGGCTGGCGCCGTCGGCCTATTGCGGCTGCGTCATCACGAAGCCCGAAACCTCGCCGTTCATCGCGGAAGCCCGCAAGCGCGGCTGTATTACGGCGACCGGCACCGACATGTACCGGCAGCACCAGAGCATCATGGTGGATTTCCTGCTCGGGACGGAGGGCGGGGGATAAGCCTCTGGTTCATCTTAAGCGCGTTGCTTGCATTGATTGCACTGGTCGGGGCTTGAGCGTGTGCCGCTGCCGTAGGATCATGGCGGCGCGCGAGCCGGGTCGCGCACTCGAGAGAAGGGAACGCAGGAATGACCAAGGGCAAGATCGTTGCGGCGGCTATAATCGGCGCGACTGCGCTCATGCTGTCCCCGATGTCCTCGGCCAAGGCCGCGCAATGCGGTAGCTCGCCGGCCGGTTTCGAAGGCTGGAAGCGCGAGTTCAGCGCCGAGGCACAGGGCAAGGGCATCGGCCAGGCGGCGATCTCGGCGCTGATGCAGACCCATTACGCCAGCGCCACCATTGGCGCCGATCGCAGCCAGCACAGTTTTTCGCTGTCGCTCGACCAGTTCCTGGCCAAGCGCGGGGCCACCACCATTGTCGCGCGCGGCCGGTCCCTGAAGCAGTCGCAGGCCGCAATGTTCGCCTCGATCGAGCAGCGTTACGGCGTGCCGCCGGGGCCGCTGATCGCGATCTGGGGCATGGAGACCGGATTCGGCAGCCAGGGCGGCAATCAGAACATGCTCTCGTCGATCGCGACGCTCGCCTATGACTGCCGCCGTCCCGAATTCTTCACCGACCAGCTTTATGCGGCGCTGAAACTGATCGACCGCGGCACCCTGTCAGGGGCGACCCGCGGCTCCATGCATGGTGAGGTCGGCCAGACCCAGTTCATGCCCAAGAACATCCTGGCCTACGGGACGGGCAATCTGGACGTTGCCGCCAACGCGTTGAGTTCGACCGCGAATTTCCTGAAAGCCCATGGCTGGCGTGCAGGAGCCGGTTACCAGCCGGGCGAGCCGAACTTCGCCGCCATTGAGGCCTGGAACGCGGCGGGCGTCTACCAGAAGGCGATCGCATTGATGGGCCGGCAGATCGACCAGGGTGGCGGGGCAGCTGCGGCGCGCTGACTGGCTCCGCAAGGCGTGACCGGGCCGCACTACAGAAAGTTGTTGCTTTTGGGAACCGACGGCACGACGTTTGCTTTGATCAAGTTCAGGGCTGGGCATGAGGAGACTCAACATGGCTACCCAGATCGTGATGGACCAGACTG
This sequence comes from Bradyrhizobium sp. Kon10, assembly GCF_055807395.1. Classification (NCBI taxonomy): domain Bacteria; kingdom Pseudomonadati; phylum Pseudomonadota; class Alphaproteobacteria; order Hyphomicrobiales; family Nitrobacteraceae; genus Bradyrhizobium; species Bradyrhizobium sp. Kon10. The sequence goes on from NZ_JBVVOZ010000010.1 coordinate 88,709, forward strand.
GCGATACACGCCACGAGTTTGATCCTGGCAATGCCGAAGCGTTGGCGCGGGCCGAACAGCGCTTTCGGGAGCTGACCGGAATAGGCTTCACCGCCGCGCTCCGAACCGGGCCCGGCGAAGTCACCCGGATCAGATCGTTCGACCCGACCGCGCACGAAACGCTGTTCTATCCCCGCCTGGTCGGCGGTTGATCTGAACCGCTCATGGTCGCGGCATTCAGGCTCCGCGCGCCGGCGCGAGCGCGCCTGCACGCGCTCCGCGAACTCTACCGGCGCTTCTTCGGCGAGAACACGCCCGACGCCCGGGGCCGCCGGCTTTTGTCCGAATGGCTGACGCCCGAGCAGCGCGCACAATTCGAGCAGCACCGGCATTTTGACGTCATCGGCTGCGAGACTGGCAAGCGATACCGCATTCACTACGGCACCGCGGCCAATGTCCACGAGATCGACGATGCGGGGATTGCGACAATGGGATGGTGCTTCGTCCCGTCAGGCTTCCTCGTGCCGGGGGACGTGATGCTCGCGCAGAAGATCGCGCTGGAGACGGACGAGAAGGGGGCGCTGGCGCTCGCCAACCGATTTCCGCCGGCAACGCATTCGGAGCACTTTTACCGGCGGCCGTTCTAGAGCGCGATCCGGAACAGTCCGCTGCGGTTTTCCGGAAGATTGCGCTCAAGCCATGGCTTGGAGCGCGGTGACGACGGTTACCGCGCTTCAGCGCATTGGGGCGCCGCGCCCGCTGGTCAGAAGTGCGTGGTGCGATAGGCATCCACCGCGTGCGCCGCGAAGACGCCGATGGCGCAAAGCGCGAGCACGGCTGAGATCAATTCGATCATGGCGCATCCTCCCCAAGCGGCTGGGCGATGAGATGCTGGCAGCAGGCGTACTCGCTGATCAGGTTGAGGAGAAATTGCATATTGGCCGTCCCTGTCTACTTTTGACAAGACAATAGCCGGCCGTTTGTTTCAGGCGTGTTTCGTGGATTTGGGAAAGGGGTTTCGCGGGGAACCGGGGCTGGTCTGTGAGCGGTCGAACCGCTACATCCGCTGTCCAGTCTGTTCCGTCGGCCCCATCGCGTGGGCGGCGCAGCATATTTCGAGGCAAGAGAATGGCACGGATCGAGTGGTTCGATGATCTGACCGTCGGAATGCGCTTCAAATCCCCCGACGTTGAAGTCACCGAGGCGGATATCAAGCGCTTCGCGGCCGAGTTCGATCCGCAACCGATGCACCTCGACCACGAGGCCGCCCAGCAGACCCTGTTCAAGGGGCTGGCTGCATCGGGATGGCACACCGCCGCCATCGCCATGAATCTCGCGATCCAGGCTCGTCCCTTTGGGCCGCACCCGCTGATCGGGGCGGGTGTCGACGGGCTGCGCTGGACCCTTCCGGTGCGCCCCAATGACCGACTGCATCTGGTTGGCGAAGTCCTGAGCCTGACGCCGTCAAAATCGAAGCCGCAAGGCATCGCGCTGGTGAAATGGACGATGTTCAACCAGAACGACGAGGAGGTTTATACCTTCACCCCGATCGCAATCGTGCCGCGACGCGGGTAGGGCGTTCGCGCCGTTCAGCATTGGCCGGGTTGAGCCGGTGGGAGCCCTTGCGGCTCGCATGGAGAGGTGGTCAGCTTCGCCCCGGGAAAACGCTGGAGGCTGACATGAAGCAAATCTTTCTTGCTGCTGCGCTGCTCGCGGGCGCCTTGAGCGCCGGGCCTGCGGCCGCACAACAATCCAAGGTCGGGGACTGGACCATCGAGAAGCGTACCCAGGACACGCACTGCAATGCGAGCCGCGGCTATAAGGACAAGGACGACGAGAACCGCGACTACGTCGTCGTGATCACCTATTCCGACAAGGCCATCGTGATCGTGATGATCTATGACGGCTGGGAGTGGGACAAGGTCGGCGAGATCCTCAAGGCGGACGTCGCCACCGATGATGCCGACATCATGAAGAAAGCGAAGTGGGAGGTCATGGACAAGACCACGGTGCGCGGCATCTTCGAGTACGATCAATCGATCATGGAACGGCTGTCGAAAGCCAAGCGCCTCACGCTGGACTTCGAGGACGATGACGACGACAGCATCGAGATGCAGGTCCCGCGCGCCGGCGAGGCGCTCGCGGCGCTGAAGTTCTGCGAGGAGAACCGGAAGTAAGGTGCTGCGCACTTGCCGCAAGATTGGGGAAGGCGGAACAAAACTGAGTTCAGAAAAGTAGATCGTATCTGGCGTCCGATCGAGGGTCGACGTCGGCTCCTGAGGGGCAGCGTGATGGCATCCTCAGGCGCGGACCGTGAAGCGCTGCGGCAGGTCGCCAGCATTGCGGTGCAGGCGATCGAGGCTCAGTCTGCAAAGGGCTAAGCACCGCCCGGCCCGATGAACAAGTGACGACCATGTTCGCCCTGACATTTCTTGGGACTTCGGCCAGCGTTCCTTCCGCAGAACGCAATCATCCAGCCCTTCTGGTGGAGGCTGCGGGCAAGCGTATCCTGATCGATTGCGGCGAGGGGACCCAACGTCAGTTGCTGCGGAGCGGTGCCGGCTTTCGGCGTCTCGATCGCATCTTGCTCACCCACGGTCATCTCGATCACGTGCTCGGCATCCCCGGTCTCTTTTCGACGTTGCGGTTGCGGCAAAGCGCCGACGTGATGACCATCCATGGCGGGGCAGGCACACTCGATATCGTCGTCCAAATGCTCGCGGGCCTGTGGGGCGCCGGCAGGGCGCCGATCCCGCTGGAGTTCGCAGGGCTGGCGGAAGGCCGGGTGGTCGACGGCGGCGAATTCACCATCGACTGCTTTCCGGTACGCCATCGCGATACCGACAGCTTTGGCTTCTCGTTCCGAACTCCGGCTCGCCGTCACCTTCGGTCCGATCTTCTCGCGGCGCTTGGTGTCCCGGACGGTCCGATGCGCGGAGAATTGGCCGAAGGGCGGCCGGTCATCATTCAAGGCGGCCGAACGATCGATCCGGAGGATGTTCTCGGGCCGCCAAGCGGCGGCAGGAAACTTGTGGTGATCGGCGACACTGAAACCACCGAGGGGCTATCAGAATATGTCGCTGACGCCGACATGCTGGTGATCGAAGCGACCTTCCTCGATCGCGACGCGCCGATCGCGCGGGACTACGGCCATCTCACGGCGGCAGAGGCCGCTTCCCTTGCGGCCGCAAATGGCGTCAAGCAACTCGTGCTCACCCATTTGTCGGGACGTTATCCGGACGAAGAGATATTGACCGAGGCGACAAAGATCTTTGCGAACAGCCGGATCGCTGCCGATTTTGATCATATCGTTGTCTAGCCGCCGTTATCTTTCGATCAGTTCACGCTCGACAAGAAGCCGGCGAGAATCGTCCGGCTTTGGCTGAGCGTCTCGATCCGTTCGTCGATGAGACTGACCTGCTGAGCGAGTATTCGTCGCAGATCGTTGCACGGCGTGAACTGCGGATCGTTGTTCTTCACGCACGGAAGCAACCGCTGAATCGTTTCAAGCGTCATCCCGGCCGCACCGAGCATCTTGATCCGCCGAACGGTTTCCTCTTCAGGCGGACCGTAGTCTCGATAACCGGAATCCGTACGCTGCGGCGCAAGCAGTCCTTCGGCCTCGTAGTAACGCAGCATTCGCACGCTGACTCCCGTCCTGCGGGAAAGCTCGCCAATCTTCATCGCAAAAACCTCTTGACCCTGACAACGCTGTCAGACCTTACAGACCGTGCTCGTCCATGTGAATAGACGGAGGAGCAACGATGAAAGCCTACCATTTGAGCGACGGTGCCGGTGCCGGTGGCGTCGTGCGAGCCGATGTCAGCAAGCCCGAACCCGACAAGGGTGAGGTCCGCATCCGGGTCGAAGCGGCAAGTCTCAATTACCGCGACCTCATGATCCTTGATCGCGCGGGTGAGGGCGCGCTCAACGGCCGCGTGCCGCTCTCCGACGGCGCGGGCATCGTTGACGCCATTGGCTCCGACGTCCTGCAATGGCAACTCGGCGATCGGGTTGCTGCATCGTTTTTTCGCGACTGGGTCACGGGCCCGTTCAAGGCGAGCTATCTTCCGTCAGCTCTCGGTGGCAACACGATGGATGGAATGCTGGCCGAGTATGTCGTCCTGCCGGCAAGTTCGCTCGTCTCCGTTCCGGCGCAGCTGTCCTCGATTGAAGCCGCGACCTTGCCCTGTGCCGGCGTGACGGCCTGGCACGGCCTCATCGCACGCGGCGGGATGGGCAACGGCGACACGCTGCTGGTCCAGGGGACAGGTGGTGTTGCGCTGTTCGGGCTGCAGTTTGCGGCCGCGGTTGGCGCGCGTGCGATCGTGATATCCTCTTCGGACGAGAAGCTCGCCCGTGCCAGGGCACTGGGCGGCTCGATCCTCATCAACTACCGCGACACGCCGAACTGGGATGCCGCCTTGATGAAGGCCACGAATGGCGAAGGCGCGACCCATATCCTCGAGCTCGGCGGTCCCGGCACCTATGACCGATCGCTACGATCGGTCGCGTCGGGCGGCAAGATCATCCAGATCGGTGTGTTGACGGGGTTCGGCCCGAAACCCGACCTCGCGCGCCTGCAGTGGGCAAATGCCGACATCATCGGTGTCACCGTCGGATCGGGCGAACATTTCGCGGCTATGAATAATTTCCTGTCCGGGAACGCGATCCACCCGATCGTCGATCGGGTCTACGGCTTCGACGAGGCGCCCGAAGCGTATGCCTATCTCCGGTCCGGCTCGCATTTCGGCAAGGTCGTTGTGAAGCTGTAGCTATGGCGGCCTCTCGCCGCGATCACATGGCGCTTCGATCGCATCGACATCTAGTCATCCTGGCTGAGATCGCTCGGCTTCGTCGGCATGCCCAGGGTGCCGCCGTCGCCGTGCTCAAGGTCCCGGCCGGCAACATCGGTCTTATCGGCGTCCGCGATGAGAGCTTCGCGCAAACTGCGTGCCTTGTCTTTCCTGACAGCGGATTTGGGTAGGTCGTGCGACGATTTCGGCGTCGGCATCAACGTCCTCCACTGCGGGCTTCTGTTTCCATCACCGGGCTCACACGCCGGCCGCCAAACCAAGGCGGCCAAGGCCTGGAAGTTTCAAGGCGGGGCGCCGGAGATCGAGGCCAAGCACGGCACCGAGGAAGTTGATTTCGAAACCTTCCACCCATCCCACCGTCAATCCGAGATAACCGGAAAGCGAGGCATAGAACCCGGTGCGAGAGGCGGTCAGGCCGATCCATCGCCCCGAATAGGGATAGTCCTTTCCGATCGCGGTCGGTGGCAGCACCGCGCGAAGTTCGGGCACCGCATCCAAAGCGGCTTGGACAAATGTATTCGAATTCGGACCCGGCCAGGCGCTGTAATCGCCATAGGTTCGAAACTTGTAATTTTCGATGACGTCGCGAATCCTGGGAATCAGCAATTCGGCCCGTGGTCCGTCGACAGCCACGATCGCCTCCGGCATCGCTCCAAACCAGCGGCCGTCAGGAGCGAACCCGTTGCTTCGGATCGGCTCGCCCCATGCGGTGTAGTCGTAGCGGGTGTAGCTGGCCGCATGCTTTTCCTTGACGACGATCCAGGTGTGGACAGCAAAGATGCTGCGCCATCGCACCGTGCGCGCAGCGAAAATTCGGATCAGGGCGTCGGGATTGGAGCCGGCTGGTGGCAACAGGCCCGCACTCGATCGGTCGGCGGTCTGCCAGTTGCTGCGACCATCTCCGACCCAGTAATACCGTGCTGCCGACACGCCGATCGGTACGAATACGAGAAGCAGAAACGTGAGCACGGCTTTTCTCAAGGGAAGGTCAGGATTCAGAGGGACCTTAGCGATATAATTCTCAAGAGCCCTCGCGCAATGATGTCCCGGGCGTAGATCGTCCAGCTTCGAAAAGCTCCTCGGCCGGGATCCGCGCCTTCATGCCGCGGTCGAACCGACGCCGAAGACGGCCGAGCTCGGCGCCGTCGCCACCGCGCTCGAGTCAGAGCCGTTCATGACCTACATCGCCGCCGAGACGGAATGGGGGACGAAGGTGATCGAGGCCGCCATATCAGTATGAAGTAGGCGTGGCCGACCCGCGGCGACTTAACCAGGCCCTTGCACCGCAGCGCTTGCCAGCCCAAGGCCGAGCGGGTAGAACGCTGCCACGCCTGAGCCGTGATTTGCGCCAAACGCGCTTCCGGCCACAGCCGAACGGGTCAATAAGCCATTGAATCTGCTCGGCTATTCCGTTGGGGAATGGTGTAACGGTAGCACAACAGACTCTGACTCTGTTTGTCTTGGTTCGAATCCAGGTTCCCCAGCCAATTCCGGGCCCCTTCGCCGAATTCGCAATTTGCCCCGCATCGTGCTGGCGGTGCGTAAGGACAGGATCGAGGCCAACAACGCCTTGGCGTGAATGGCTGTGCGTCTGAAGCGAAGACGGCGCGCTCGATTACGTCGAGTGCATCGGTGACGATGTTCCTTATGGCGAGCTCACTTCGTTTCCGCGCGCGCTGATGGCGACGGAAGACGAGCTCGTCGTGTGTTCCTGGCTCTACCGAGACCGCGAGACCCGCGACCTCTCAACAAGAAGGTGACGGCCGACCCGCGGCTCACGTCACTTGCCGGTCATCGGCTGGCATGCCATCCTCGTGCGACCAGGGAAAATCAAACGGAAGCGGGCGCTTAGCTCAAAGCTTTCAAAAAAATCTTGGTCGGGGAAAACCCTTTGGGAGGTCTGATTTCATGTCATTGAAGCACGTCACCAGGCTGCTTTGCGCGGCCGCGATGTCGCTTGCGCTCACCGCTGCCGCAGGCGCCGAGGACAAGGTGGTCAAGATCGGCGTGATCATGCCGATGTCCGGCGGCACCGCCTCGATCGGCGCGCACGCCAAGGCGGCGATCGAAGTCGCGATGGATATCATCAACAACGCTCATCCCGAGCTCGGCAATCTGCCGCTGGCCAAGAACGCAGGCCTTGCCGGCCTCGGCGGCGCCAAGATCGAGGCCGTATTCGCCGACAACCAGGGCAACCCCGCGACGGGCCAGAACCAGGCGCTGCGCCTGATCACGGAAGACAAGGTCGCGGCCGTGTTCGGCGCCTACCAGTCCGGCATCACGCTGACCTCGAGCGCGATCGCCGAGAAGTACGGCATTCCCTATTTGAATTCGGAGTCGGTCGCCGCCAATCTCACCGAGCGCGGTTTCAAATGGTTCTTCCGCACCACGCCGATCGCGACGGATTTTGCCAAGATCTACACTGATTTCCTCGCCGACATGAAGGCGACCGGCACCAAGACCGATGCGATCGCATTGGTCCACGACAACACCGAGTACGGCACCTCGGTTGCCAACACCATCAGCACCGCGTTCAAGGAGAAGGGGCAGCCGATCGCGCTCGACGTCGCCTATCCCGTCAACGCGACCGATTTGCAGGGCCAGGTGCTCCAGCTCAAGGACAAGAAGCCCGACGTGATTATCATGATCTCGTACACGTCGGATGCGATCCTGTTCGCCAAGACCATGCAGTCGCTCGACTACAAGCCGGCGATCCTGCTTGCGGATGATGCCGGCTATTCCGATCCGTCCTTCATCAAGGCGGTCGGCAAGATCTCGCAGGGCGTCTTCAACCGCTCGTCATGGGCGGTGGGTCCGGCCGGCTCGCCGTCGGCCGTCATCGCCGACATGTACAAGAAGAAGAGCGGTGAGGAGATGGACGACACCGTCGGACGCCAGATGCAGGGCTTCTTCGTGCTGGCCGATGCGATCGACCGCGCGGGTTCGACCGAGCCGGCCAAGATCCAGGCCGCGCTGAAGGCGACGGACCTGAAGCCCGAGCAATTGATGATGGGCTACAAGGGCGTGAAATTCGACGACAAGGGCCAGAACACCCTTGCGTCCGGCCTCATTATCCAGCTCCAGGACGGCGAGAATTACGTCTCGGTGTGGCCGAAGGCCAATGCGCAGAAGGCGCCCGTGGTGCCCTACAAGGGCTGGTGAGATTTTTCGAGGGCGGGGCCGAACGCCCCGCCTTTCCCAAAATAGTTGATCAGAGCAAAGCGGCTCATGTCCTTTGTCCTCGTGCAGGTGATCGTCGGCGGGCTTCTGCTTGGCGCCGTCTACGCCCTGTTTTCCTCCGGCCTCACGCTGGTGTGGGGCATGATGAACATCGTCAATTTCGCGCATGGCGATTTCGTCATGCTCGGGATGTACGTCGCCTATGTCGTCTACACGCTGATGGGAGCAGGGCCGATCCTCGGCGCGCCGCTGGCGACGCTGGTGCTCGCGAGCCTCGGCGTGGTCGTCTACTTCGTCCTGATCCGGGACATCATGAAAGGGCCGATGCTGGCGCAGATCCTCGGCACCTTCGGCCTGGCGCTGCTGCTGCGCTATTCCGTGTTCTGGTGGTTCGGCGCCAACTTCCAGTCCATGCCGCAAAACATCGTCGGCGGCACCTTTGCGGTCGCTGGCCTGCGGATCGAGGCCTCGCGGCTGCTCGCGGGCGTGGTTGCGCTGCTTGTCACACTTGGCCTGCACCTGTTGCTGACCCGCACTTCGCTTGGCTCCAAGATGCTGGCCGTGGCGGAGGACTCAACCGCCGCGCAGCTGATGGGTATCCGGCCCGACACCATGCAGGCCATCGCCTGGGCGATCGCGGCCGGTGCGACGGGGCTGGCCGGCGCGCTGATCGCGAACTTCTTCTACATCGTGCCGACCGTAGGCGAGACGCTCGGCATCGTCGCCTTCGTCACGGTTTCGCTCGGCGGATTCGGCAGCGTGCCCGGCGCGCTGATCGCCGGCCTCCTGATTGGTGTGATTGAGTCGCTGTCCGGCTATCTGATCGGCGCGATCTACAAGGACATCGTCGTCTATGTCCTGTTCCTGTTCTTCCTCTGGTTTCGGCCACAGGGCCTGATGGGGAAGATGTGATGCGGCGCTGGATCTGGCTTTCGGCCGTGGCAGCCATTGTGATCGCCTATCCGCTGCTGCTGTCCTCGCCATTCCAGCAGCGCCTCGGTGCGCTGGTGCTGCTTTATGCGATCGCCGCCTCGGCCTGGAATATTGTCGGCGGCTATGCCGGCCAGGTCTCGGTCGGTCATGTCGTGTTCTTTGGCTGCGGCGCCTACGCCGCGATGGGGTCCTATGCCAAGTTCGGGCTGTCGCCGCTGTTCGGAATCCCCGGCGGCATCGTGCTCGCCGTGGGCTTGGCCGCGATCATCGGCGTGCCGACGCTGCGCTTGTCCGGCCACTATTTCAGCATGGCGACAATCGCAGTCGCCGAGACGATGCGGCTGATCGTGACCAACACCGATTGGCTCGGCGCGGCAGTCGGGCTCTCCGGTCCGACCGTGCCGCGCAACATCTTCGATCTCTCGTTCCTGTCGTCGCTGCCTTATTACTATCTGTTCCTTGCCATCCTCGCGATCACGCTTCTGATCACGTGGTGGATGACCAACAGCCGGATGGGATTTTACCTCCGCGCGATCAAGGATTCCGAACGCGCCGCGCGCTCGCTTGGCGCTCCCGCCAGTCGCACGAAGCTCTATGCCTACATGCTGAGCGCGGCGCTGACGAGCGTTGCCGGCGCGCTCTACGCGATGATGTTCGGCTTCGTCGATCCGGAGTCCGGGTTCGGCATTTTGATTTCCGTCAAGATCCTGATCATGGCCGCGCTGGGCGGAGCAGGGCTGTTGTTCGGGCCGCTGGTGGGTGCCGCGATCCTGGTGCCGCTGGAGGAAATCTCAAACAGCTGGCTCGGCGGCAAGGGCGCGGGACTGACCTTCGTGCTTTACGGCGCGATCATCGTTGTGATCGCGCGCTTTCAGCCGGGCGGCCTGCTCAGCCTGGTCACGGGCCGCACCAAGTCCAAGACTGACGCGGGAGCAAGCCATGCTCCTTGAGGCGCGCGGGATCACCAAGGCGTTTGGCAGCTTCAAGGCGGTGGACGACGCCTCCGTGACGCTCGAGCAGGGCGACATTCTCGGCCTGATCGGGCCGAACGGCGCCGGCAAATCCACTTTTTTCAATTGCCTTACCGGCGATCTGAAAGCCAGCGCGGGCAAGGTACTGTTCGAGGGACGCGATATCACCGACTTTGCGCCGGAGCTGCGCGCCGGGCTCGGGCTCGCGCGCACCTTTCAGGTCCCGCAGACCTTTGAAGGCATGACGGTGATCGAGAACGTCATGATCGGTGCGTTCCTGCGCACCTCGCATCGCAGGGAAGCCGAGGCGAGGGCGCGGGCGGTGCTGGATCGCGTCGGCATGAACAGGCTTGCGGATGCGCCGGCGCGCTCGCTCGGAACGCCCGGCCGCAAGCGGCTGGAAATCGCGCGGGCGCTTGCAACCGAGCCAAAGCTGTTGCTGCTGGACGAGGCCATGGCGGGCCTCAACGCGCATGAAGTGAAGCTTGCGATCGACCTCGTGCGCGACATCCATCGTTCCGGCATCACGCTCGTGATCGTCGAGCACATCATGGAAGTGATCATGTCGCTTGCAAGCCGCGTGATGGTATTCCATCAGGGCAAGGAGATCGCACGCGGATCGCCGCGCGAGGTCACGTCCAACCCCGCCGTGATCGCGGCCTATCTCGGCACCCGCGCAGCGAAAGCTGCCGCGGGCCATACGCCGGTTGAGCTGATGGGCGGACCGGACCTATGAGCGGCGCGCTCCTCCGGATCGAACATCTCGAGGTACGCTACGGCGACCTCATCGGCGTCTCCGATGTGTCGCTGGAGGTGCCGGCGGGCAGCGTTGTCGCGCTGCTCGGCTCCAACGGCGGTGGCAAGACCACGACGCTGAACGCGATCGCCGGCCTCATTCCCGTGCATTCCGGCACGATCAGCTTTCGCGGCGAGGACATCGCCCGCCAGAAGGCCTTCGCGATCGTGCGCAAGGGACTGGCGCTGTCGCCGGAAGGCTGGCGGCTGTTCGTGCAGCAAAGTGTCGAGAACAACCTGTTGCTCGGCGCAACGCCGCTGCACGACAAATCGCGCAAGGCCACGCTGCTCGAACGCGTCTACGAGTTCTTTCCGCGGCTGAAGGAACGCCGCAACCAGCGCGCCGGCACCATGTCCGGGGGCGAGCGGCAGATGCTCGCGGTCGGCCGCGCGCTGATGAGCGATCCGAAGCTGTTGATGCTGGACGAGCCCTCGCTCGGCCTGGCCCCGGCGGTGGTCGAGTCCATGTACGAGACCTTCGGCCGCCTGCATCGTGAGGGATTGACCATCCTGCTCGCCGAGCAGTCGATCGAGCTCGCGTTGGAGGTCTCCGATTTCGCCACCGTCCTCCAGGTCGGCAAGAGCGTGCTGTCCGGCACTGCCGCCGCGCTCGCGGTCGATCCGCAGGTGCAGAAGGCTTATCTCGGGGTGGGGTGAGCGAGCTCCGCCTGAAGCAAAGCTCGCTACTTGATCTTGTCGTAGGCCGCAGAAAAATCGCCGAGCGGCATCGGGATCGCGATGGTTTCCTTGGCCATGTTCTGGAAGGAGACCTTCAGCTGCTTGCCTGACTTCAGGCTCGCGAGCAGGTCCGGCGCGATCGGGGTCGAGGCGTAGCAGCCGCGATTCTCGCAGGTCTGGATCTGGAGATCGACCGTCTTGCCCTCATCGACCTGGAGCTTGGCGCCGACGGGAAGATTGAGACCGAGCGGCAATTGCAACAGCGCCACCGGCGTGCGGGTGTCGGGCGCGATGCGGATATTGATCAGCACAATGGTCTGGCCGGTCTTGGTCAGCACCGCGTTCTGCTCGATCGCGCATTCGAGCGGTGCGTCGCGGCTGGCACTGGTGCAGCGTGCGATCCAGCCGGGCTGTTGCGCCGCTGCGCCATCGGCCTGTGGCTGGGTCGGAGCAGGTGCGGGCTGCGCGAGCGGCGGCGGAGCCGCGTTCTTCTTCGAGCTTTGCTGGGCGTGCGCCGCGCCGATTGACAACAGGGCAACGGCGGCGAGGGCAACAAGTCTGGATTGCATGAGGATGACCAAACCACAGTAACATGAACCGAGGGCCGCTGTAGCGTCGCGGGAGGTGCGGCGCAAGCTTACTCGGCGGCTTCCTTGACGGTCCCTTGCTCGGCGGCGTCGTGGCCCTCATCCTCACCGGAACGGCCCCAGCCGGAGAACCAATTGCTGAGCTCGTCAAGATAGAGATAAACCACCGGAGTTGTGAACAGGGTCAGCGCCTGGCTGACGATAAGGCCGCCGACCATGGCATAGCCGAGCGGCTGACGGATCTCGGCTCCGGTGCCGTGGCCGAGCATCAGCGGCACGCCGCCGAGCAGCGCCGCCATCGTTGTCATCATGATCGGGCGGAAGCGTAGGATCGCGGCCTGACGGATCGATTCCGCCGGTGTCTTGTGCTCGTCGCGCTCGGCGGCGATGGCGAAGTCGACCATCATGATGCCGTTCTTCTTCACGATTCCGATCAGCAGAATGATGCCGATCAGCGCAATCAGACTGAAGTCGAAGCCCGCCGCCATCAGGATCAAGAGCGCGCCTACGCCGGCTGACGGCAACGTCGACAAAATCGTGATCGGATGGATGTAGCTCTCGTAGAGGATGCCGAGGATCAGATAGACCACGACCAGTGCCGCGAGGATCAGGAGCGGTACGGTGCCGAGCGACTGCTGGAACGCTTGCGCGGTACCCTGGAAGCTCGAGTTGAGCGTCGCCGGCGCCCCGAGATCAGCCATCGCCTTCTGCACGGCTTGCGTGGCCTGGCCCAGCGCGACACCCTGGGCGAGGTTGAAGCTGATCGTGATCGCCGGGAACTGGCCCTGGTGACTGATCGAGAGCGGACGGACCGGATCAGTGGTCCAGGTCGCAAATGTGGACAGCGGCACCTGATCGCCGGTCAGCGGCGACTTGAGATAAAGCTTGTTCAGACTGTCCAGACTGCCCTGCATCTCCGGCAGGATCTCCAGGATCACGTGATAGCTGTTGAGCTGCGTGAAGTACTGGGCGACCTGGCGCTGGCCGAACGCGTCATAGAGCGTATCGTCGATCAGTTGGGGCTGGATACCGTAACGAGACGCGGTATCGCGGTTGATTTTGAGCTGAACCGTGGTTCCTTGTGTCTGCTGGTCCGTCGCGACGTCGCGCAGCTCCGACAGCGTCTGCATTTTGGCGAGGATTTTTGGCGCCCACTCGTTGAGTTCCCCGAGGTCGGCGTCCTGCAAGGTGAATTCAAACTGCGTGCGCGTCGGCCGGCCCCCGAGCCGAACGTCCTGAGCCGCCTGCATGTAGAGGCGCGCGCCTTCTACCTTGTCGAACTTGGGACGCAGCCGCGCAATGATCTCCTGGGCCGAAGCTCCGCGCTGATTGCGAGGTTTCAGGGTAATGAACAGATTGCCGTTGTTGCCGGCACGGCCGCTGCCGCCAATCGCCATGGCGATGCTGGCGACGTCGGGATCAGCCATAATGATGGTGCCGAGTTTCTCCTGGCGCCTGACCATCTCCTTGAAAGAAATGTCCTGCGACGCCTCAGACGTGGCGGTGATCAGGCCGACGTCCTGCTGCGGGAAGAACCCCTTCGGGATCAGTATGAAGAGGTAGACCGACAGCGCCAGCGTTGCGAAAAAGATCGTGAGCGTGGTGCGCCGCCATGCCAGCGCATGGTCCAGAATGGATTCATAGCCGCGCAGCATCGCATCGAAGGCGCGCTCGCTCCATTGGTAGAAGCGCCCGTGAGTCACCTCGCCATGGGCGCGCAGGAAGCGCGAGGCCATCATCGGCGTCAGCGTCAGCGAGACGAACATCGAGACGAAGATCGTCATCGCCAACACGACGGCGAATTCGCGGAACAGGCGTCCGATGATGCCGCCCATCAGGAGCAGCGGGATCAGCACCGCGACCAGCGAGATACTGATCGACACGATGGTGAAGCCGATTTCCTTCGAGCCTTTCAAGGCCGCGGCAAGCGGCTTTTCGCCTTCCTCGATGTAACGCGTGATGTTCTCGAGCATCACGATGGCGTCGTCGACGACGAAGCCGACCGCGATGGTGAGCGCCATCAGCGACAGATTGTCGAGCGAATAGCCGAACACCCACATCAGCGCGCAGGCGCCCAACAGCGCCAGCGGAACCGTGATGGCGGGAATGACGGTCGCCCAGAAGCTGCGCAGGAAGACGAAGATGACCATGACGACGAGAGCGATGGTCAGCAGCAGCGTGAACTGCACGTCTTCGACGGCCGCGCGTATGGTCGTGGTGCGGTCGCTGATGACCTCGATCTTGATCGCGGGCGGGATCGCCGCGACCAGCCGGGGCAGGGTCGCCTTGATCCGGTCGACGGTCTCGATGACGTTGGCGCCGGGCTGCTTGAAGACGACGAGGAACACGCCGCGCTTGCCATTGGCCCAGGCCGCCTGCTTCGCATCCTCGGCGCCGGTGACGGCCTGGCCGATATCGCGGATCCGCAACGGTCCGCCGTTGCGGTAAGCGATGATGACGTCGTTCCAGTCCTTGGACTGCAACAGCTGGTCGTTGGCGTAGATCGTGTAGGCGCGCTTGTCGCCGTCGATATTGCCCTTGGGGCTGTCGACCGTGGTGATCGCGATTGCGCTGCGCACATCCTCCAGCGAGAGACCCTTGGCGACGAGTTTTGCCGGATCGATCTGCACGCGAACCGAGGGCTTCTGCTGGCCGCCGATGAACACCTGCGCCACGCCGGAGATCTGGCTGATCTGTTGGGCAAGCTGGGCGTCGATCGAGTCGCTGACCGTGGTCAGCGGCAGCGTGTCCGATGTCGCCGACAGCAGCAGGATCGGTGAGTCCGCCGGGTTCACCTTGCGGTAGGTCGGCGGCGAGGGCAGGTTCTTGGGCAACTGGCCGCTGGCGGCGTTGATGGCGCCCTGCACGTCGTTGGCGGCACCATCGATGCTGCGGTTGAGGTCGAACTGGATAGTGATCGACGCGGTGCCCAGATAGCTCGTCGAGGTCATCTGCGCGATGCCGGGAATCTGGGCGAACTGGCGCTCCAGCGGCTGCGCGACCGAGGAGGCCATCGTCTCCGGGCTGCCGCCCGGCAGATTGGCGGTGATCTGGATGGTCGGGAAGTCGACCTGCGGCAGCGGCGCGACGGGCAGCAGGGGATAGGCGACGAGACCGACAAAGAGAATGCCGGCCATCAGCAGCGAAGTGCCGATGGGATAACGGATGAAAGGTGCCGAAATCCCGCCTTCGCTCATTCCTGTCGAACCTTGTTCTGGGCCGGATCCGAACTGGCCACGGCCGTGCTGACGAGGCTTCCGGGCTGCACCTTGAATTGACCGCCGGTGATCACTTGTTGTCCGGCACTGAGCCCTTCCTCGACCACCGACTTTCCGTCGATGGAGTAGTTGACCTTGATCTTGTGGACCTCGGCTTTGTTGTCTGCGCCGACGGTATAGGCGTAGAGGCCATTGGTCGAATGCTGGACCCCGTCATCGGGAATGACGATCGCATCCTTCAGAGTGCGTACCAGAAGGCGCGTCGACACCGATTGCCCCGGCCACAACGTATGTTCCTTGTTGTCGAACACCGCCTTGAGCCGAATAGTCCCGCTGCTCGTGTCCACCTGATTGTTGATGACCGCAAGCTTGCCCTCGGCAAGTGTCTTCTTGCCGTCGGTGGTGAACGCGATCACCTTGAGCTCGCCAGCCTTCTGGCCCTCGCTGATGTAGGGAAGCTGATCTTCCGGCGCGGTGAAGATCACAGTGATCGGCTCGACCTGGGCGATGGTGACGATGCCGGTCTGGGTCGAGGAATTGACGATGTTGCCGATATCGACCTGACGCAGTCCGGCCACGCCGGTGATCGGCGCCTTGACCTGTGTGTAGTCGAGCTGGGTCTGCGCGTTGGAGATGGACGCCTCGTCGGCGGCGATCTGGGCGGTGAGCTGGGCAACCGTGGACCGCTGGGTGTCGGTCTGCTGCCGCGTCGCGAATTCGCCGAGTTTGGTGTAGCGCTGAAGATCGAGATTGGCGTTGGCGAGATTGGCCTCGTCCTGCGCCTTTTTCGCCTTGGCTTGATCGAGGACGGCCTGGAACGGGCGCGGATCGATCTCGACCAGGAGATCGCCCTGCTTGACGATCTGGCCCTCGGTGAAGGCGATCTTGTCGATCTGGCCGTCCACCCGAGTCCGGACTTGTACGGTGTTGAAGCCCTGCACGGTACCGAGCCCGGTCAGATAGACCGGGAAGTCAACCTGCTGTACCGGGGATACGCTGACCGGCACCGCGGGCGCCCGCGGCGGACCCTTCTGCGCGGTCTGGGCTTTGCCGGCCTCAAGCGCCGAGAATCGCTGCCAGCCGTAATAGCCGCTTCCGGCCACGGCTGCGATGATGACAATCCACAGGATCGGCCGTGACTTTTTCATTTTTGATCGTATCGGCTTGTAGGCCCAAAACAACGAATTGTGGGGCTATCAAAGGGTTCCAAGACGGCTTGTATAATACACGCCAAGTTCCAGTGTAAACAGCACTATCCGTTGAGAATACTAAACAATTGGAAAGCTTTGCACCCCGGAGGCAGTGGTTTGGCGCGACTGTGTGCAGCGTTGCATTTTTCCTTTCTGAGCGAGCAGCGTGCAAAACTTAGGCAGTGCTCGCAGATCGCGTGAGCGGAGAAACGCGCGAAGCGAGCGGACGCGCTTCCCGAGAAGAGACAGATTTGCCTTGACGAGAACGGTTCTAAACCGGCGGCGCTGCGTTTCGGTTGTCAGCAAAACCACTCTCCTTCATATCAACGCCGCCACAACGGGAGTGCGAGATGGACGAGCTGAACGCCAAGCTGATCGCGTGTCAGATTCTGATCACGGGACTCATCGCCCGCGTCGCCAACGAGCAGCGCGACCCCTTGCGCTTCCTCACCGACTTCCGCGACGAGATCAAAGCCGTCGTCAAGGGCGTCAACATCGCCGGCATGGACAACACCGATCGCGTACGCGCAATTGCACAGCAGAGCATCGACGAATTGTTCTCGCTGATGAAGCCGCCGAGCAGCGACTAACGGCCGAAGGACGGACCATCCCGATGAAAACGTCGCGTTGCTTTAGAACGACTCCAAATCCAACTTAGAACGATTTCAAACTTCAGATTAGAATCGCTTTGATCTGGACCTATTCAAGGGCTCTCGCGGGCTGCTCGCATTGACCCGCTATTTTGCGGCCGATACCAACACCCCCATCGCTCATCGCAATGAAGTCAAATGAGCGAACAAGAAATGGGAAGTTGTAATGGGGCAGGTGGTTGCACCGAAGTCACTGCGTTCGCTCGCAGCGTTCGATGAAAACTCCGCGGTCGGTTCGGGCAGGAGGGTCTCGGCGGTCGCGGGCTTGATCGCGGCGGCGTCAGTCTCGAGCGGGGCGCAGGCGCAGCAGTCGAGCTTGCCGCCGGTGACAGTCGATGCGCCCGTCGAGCGTCCACGTCCCGCAGCCTCGAAGCCGTCATCCGACCAGGTCCGCGCGCGCAACGCGCTGCGACGCGCGGCGCAGCAGCAGGCGGCGCAGACGCCGGCGGTCAACGCGAGCGCACCGGCTGCCGACCGCAATCCGTATGCCGATCCCGCCGCACCGTACAAGGTCGATCACGTTCAGGCCGGCGGCAAATTCCCGGAAAAGCTGGTCGACACGCCGAAGTCGATCACCGTGCTGAGCAAGGAAGTGCTCGAGGACAAGAACGCCACGACGCTGAAGCAGGCGATCCTGAGCACTGCCGGTGTGACCTTGGGCACGGGAGAAGGCGGAAACGCCTTCGGCGACCGCTTCTTCATCCGCGGCTTCGATGCCCGCAATGACATCTTCATCGATGGCGTGCGCGATCCCGGCGTCAGCGTCCGCGAAAACTTCTTCACCGAGCAGGTCGAGATCTTGCGCGGCCCCGGCTCGTCCTTCGCCGGGCGCGGCACTACCGGCGGTGCGATCAACATCGTCACCAAGCAGGCGACGACGGAGAAGAGCTTCTACAACATGGACACCTCGTTTGGCACCGACAAGACCAAGCGGGTGACGCTCGACGTCAACCAGGTGATCAGCCCGACTTTGGCGATACGTGCCGGCGGCCTGTTCCAGGACGCGGGCGTGGCGGGCCGCGACTTCGTGACCGATGATCGCAGTGGCGCGTTCGTTGCCACGACCTGGAAGCCGGTCGATGCGGTCAAGGTGACGGCAGACTACGTCCACACCTACCTGCACGGCATCCCGGATTTCGGCGTGCCGTACTATCGGCCGGGATCTCCGGCTGCGGGCAATCTCTACAGCTCGACCGCCGGCGGTCCATTTCCGGATTTCGGCTCCAACCGCAATAATTTCTACGGCTTCGTCAATCGCGACTTCTTCAAGGTCAAGCAGGACATCGGGACGATCAACTCCGAGGTCTACATGACGCCCGATCTCATGCTCAGCGACAAGATCCGCGTGTCGCGTTCCGTGAACGACTACATCGGAACGTTGGCGGAATCACCAATCGCCACCATTCCGCTTTCGGCCGCGACCGTCACCGCCAACCCGCAGAGCCGCTATCAGGTGACCAGCGTCGTCGCCAACCAGAGCGAGGCGACCTACAAGTTCGACACTGGCGGCTTCAGGCATACGGCACTCGGCGGCATCGAGATTTCGCGCGAGACGTCCTTCATCGACAAGTACGCCGGACTGAATTCGGAAGTCACGACCGGTCCGTCGTTCACCCCGGGGGGTTCCACGTCTGGCGTCAGCGTGTTCGCACCGCAATACACTTTCCTCAACACGTTCGACAGCCCGCGGATGCTGGGAGCGCCGACCAATCTTTCGGTCGACACCAAGAGCGTCTATGCGATGGATAGCGCGAACTACCGCGATCTCCTCATTCTCAATGGCGGCATCCGCTACGACGACTACACCGTCAAGACCAGCGGCTACGGCAACATCGGCACAACGCAGGCGTTCGGCACCCAGAGCGCCGAGTTTGGACTACCTAACTTCAACCTCGGTGTGACCCTGAAGCCGCTGCCGAATGGCAGCGTCTATGCGGCCTACGCAACGTCGTCGAATCCGGTGGGTGCGGAGTTTGACGGCACGAGCACGGCCTATGGCGGACTTTCGCCCGTTCTCAACGGCGCCAACACCCAGATCTTCGGACCGGAGAAGAACAAGGCGATCGAGCTAGGCACCAAATGGGAGCTGTTCGATCGTCATCTGCTGCTGACCGCGGCGCTGTTCCAGACCGAGAAAGAGAACGCGCGTGAAGCGCAGAATGTCAGCAGCCAGGCAGCTGCAAGCGCGCTGGGATGTTCCTATCCGACCGGAACGACAGGCAGCATCTCCTGTCTCACGGCCGGCGGCGCCTACCGCATCCGCGGCATCGACCTCGGCATCGGCGGTAAGATCACCGACAAATGGAGCGTGTTCGGCGGTCTCGTCCTGATGCAGTCGGAGGTGACGAAGTCGCTCGCGCCTTCGCCGCAGCCGTCGCTCTATGCGACCAATGTCGGGCGTCCGCTCGCCAACGTCGCGCATCAGTCGTTCAGCATGTTGACGAAGTACCAGCTCACCGACGTCTGGGAGCTTGGCGGGCAGGCGGTGTATCGCTCGCAAATCTATGGCGGCACGTTGCTCGCGGCGAATCAGGGCACGTCGATCCCCGGCTACTGGCGCTTCGACGCCTTCGCCGAGGCGAAGATCGACAAGCACTGGACCGTGAAGCTGTTCGTCAACAACATCTTCGACAAACGTTACTACGACGCGCTGTACCAGAGCGCGACGCCGTTCGTGCTGGAGGCCCCCGGACGCGCCGCCTATCTGGTTCTTTCGGCGCGCTACTGATGGGGCAATAGCGAGGTGCCATGCTGACATGCATAGAAGGCGTCCTGAGCAAAAATGATGTAGCGGAGTTCCGCCGCATCATGGACGCCAGCGAATGGGAAGATGGCCGTTCCACCGCGGGCGCGCAGTCGGCCATGGTCAAGCGCAACGAGCAGCTCCCGCCCGATAGCGAAATCGCGCGAAAACTCGGCAACCGCATCGTCTCGGCGTTGACATCCAACCCGCGGTTTCTGGCGGCGGCGATCCCGCTCCAGATCTTCCCGCCGCTGTTCAACCGTTACGCGGCGAGCAGCGGCCATCATTTCGGCTTGCATGTCGACAACGCCATCCGCGGCGACCGGCTGACCGGCCTTCGCATCCGCACAGACCTGTCGGTCACGCTGTTCCTCAGCGAGCCGGAGGAGTATGATGGTGGCGAACTTGTGATCGAGGACAGCTACGGTTCGCACCAAGTCAAGTTGCCAGCCGGGGACTGCGTGCTCTATCCCTCGACCAGCCTGCATCTCGTCACCCCGGTGACCCGGGGGGCGCGGGTTGCATCTTTCTTCTGGCTCCAGAGCATGATACGGGACGATCAAGCCCGCAGCATGATCTTTGACCTCGACACCGCCATTCAGGCACTGGTGGCACGGCTCGGGCGTGACGATCCCGAAACGGTCAAATTGACGGGTATCTATCACAACCTCATTCGCTACTGGGCCGAAGTATGAAGATCACATCATTCCAGGCAAGTCTTGTCGCAGCCGTGATGCTCATGGCCTCGCTCGCAGCCCCTGTTTCCGCCCAGCAACAAACCCAGCCGGCGGCAGCCGCCCCTCGGCCGGCTGCGGCTTCGCAGCCGAGCGCGGTAGTGCCGGCAGCACCGGTGGCGGCTGCACCCGTAGTCTCGACGCCCGCGCCGGGCGCGGCCTCGACCGATGCGCCGGCGGTGGCACCGGCGTCCGACGACGCAGGCGGCCGGGCGCCAAAATCGACCGCGCCGGGGATGAAGGAATTGTCCCCCTGGGTGATGTTCATGTCGGCGGACATCATCGTGAAGGCGGTGATGATCGGGCTTGCCTTCGCCTCGCTCGCGACCTGGACAATTTTCATTGCGAAATCGATCGAGCTGTCGGTCGCCTCGGCCAAGCTGCGGTCAGCGCTGAGGAAGATCGCCGAGGCGCGGTCGCTCGCGGAAGCGCAGATGGCAATTGGCGCCAAGCAGGGCGTCCTGCCGTCCTTCCTCGCGGCGGCGTTGCGTGAGGCGCGGATGTCAGCCGGCATCTCCAGCGATACCGGCATCAAGGAACGAGCGACCTCGAGCTTTGCTGAGATCGTGCGCGCGGAACAGCGGCGCATCCGCTTCGGCATGGGCGTGCTCGCGACGATCGGCGCCACGTCGCCCTTCGTCGGTCTGTTCGGCACGGTCTGGGGCATCATGAACAGCTTCATCGGCATCTCGAAATCGCAGACCACGAACCTCGCCGTGGTCGCGCCGGGCATTGCCGAAGCGCTGCTCGCCACCGCGATCGGCCTCGTCGCGGCGATTCCCGCGGTGATCATCTATAACCACTTCGCGCGCATGACGAAGAGCTATCTCGAACTCGTCAGCCGCGCCTCCGGTGCGTCGGCGCGGCTGTTGTCGCGCGATCTCGACCGCAGCCACGGCAGCGCGCATTCGCGCGCAGCGGAGTAAACGATGGGCACTTCGATCGCTGATAACGATCTCGACGACGACGACTTCGCCGAGACGCATGACATCAACGTCACGCCGTTCATCGACGTCATTCTGGTGCTGCTGATCATCTTCATGGTCGCAGCACCGTTGTCGACGGTCGATCTGCCGATCGACCTGCCGACGTCGAGCGCAACGCCGCAGAAGAAGCCGGACAAGCCGACCTATGTCAGCATCAAGCCCGATCTGACGCTCGCCATCGGAGAAAATCCGGTCAAGCGAACCGATCTGGTCAGCTCGCTCGATGGGATCGCCGACATGAGCAAGGACAAATATGTGTTCCTGCGCGCCGACAAGGCCGTGCCTTACGGCGAGTTGATGGGAGTCATGGAAATCCTGCGCGCCGGCGGTTATTCTAGGGTCAAGCTGGTGGCGCTCGAAGCGGCTCCTGCGGCGGCTGCGCCGTCGCAAGGGGCAGCCCAGCCCTGATGGCGGCGCGATGTCTGATCCTCTAACCGAGGCGAAACCATCCCGGCGGCTGTGGATTCTGGCCGCTGTCGCCGCGCTTGCCCTGCATCTTGGCGGGGCTGCGCTGGCGCTTGCGAACCTGCGCAGTGACGACGGAGACGATGGCCTTGGGGCCAACGGGGCGGAATATGCCGTCGAAATGACCTCGCCAAAGCTTCCGGAAACGGATCTGCCGCCCGGCCCGGACAGTGAGGCCTCGCAATTCCAGCCGCAGCAAATGCAGCAGCAGGCCGAGGTCAAAGAGACCGATCTGCCGAAGGATCAACCCCAGGAAGCCGAAGACCCGGACCGGCTCGTTACCGAGAACGATTCCAAGAAGCCGGTTGAGGACAGCACGAAGGTGGCCAAGGTCGAAACCCAGGCCGTCGAGGAAATGCCGAATGCCGTGGAGTCGGCGAGACAGGCGCTAGACGAGAACGCGCGCGAGGATGAGAAAGCGGCCGCGCCGCACCAGGGCATCGGCAAGGACGCTCGCAAGCTGACGGCCGACTGGGGCAAGCGGATCAGCGCCTATTTCGAGATTCACAAGCGCTATCCCAAGGACAAGAGCAAGACGACGACGGTCAAGCTCAGCCTGGTCCTGAACCGGCGTGGTAATGTGGTGTCCGTGAACGTCGCGGAGTCTTCAGGGGATCCAGCCTTCGATGACGCGGCCATATCAATGGTGCGTCGCTCGGATCCTGTGCCGGCTCCGCCGGCCGAGCTGACGGACGATGAGTTTTCCTTCAGCCTGCCCGTGAACTTCAAGAAACCGAAATAGTCAGGTCGCCGTCAGCGCCAGTAATACTGGATCGAGACGTAGACCACCACGAGGCAGGCGAAGATCAGCGCCACCGGCAGCGGGCGCTTCTGGGCTCCGCCAAACGACGCGGCGCCGAATGTTCGGGTCTTCTTCGGCTTGGGCGCGGGGCGCCGGAACGCGGTAACATTGTCCGCCACCGGCTCCGCAGGCCGCGGGCGCACGTCGGGCGGGTTTCCGCCGCCGCCCATCTCCAGATAGTAAGCCTTGTAGACCTCAGCGATGCAGGCCTCGGTCGCTTCGGCCTCGCTCGTCCGCTCCAGCAGCTTCTTGTAGCCGGCGAGAAAGCCCTGCGCGTCCGCAGGCAGGGCTGACAGGCCGTTGAGCTTGGCCATCATCTTCCAGGTGGCGAAATCGGCGCGGGCACGGGTGTCGGCGCGTCGCGCGATCAGCATATCAGCAGCTTTGACCAAGTTGGCCTCGGACCCTTCGGGTTTGTCTTCAAGTGTCCTGGACTTCAGTGTCTTGCTTCAACTACGCATTGCCGGTCAGCAAGAGAACAGCCTGAATCACATATCCGGTCAACGTTCGCAGTATTGCTGAAATAACATCAAGATTTAGACCGAACTGGGAACCCACCAACGGTAGCAGGATCAGCAGCCCGATGAGGATCAGCATGCCGAACGGCTCCAGCCGCGCCAGCGGCAGCGCGAGCGGCCGGGGCAATAGCCCGACCGCGACCCGCCCGCCGTCCAGCGGCGGGATCGGCATCATGTTGAAGACGGCGAGCACGGCATTGATCAACAGCGCATTCTTGAGGTTGTCGAAGATCCACTGCGCCGAGTTTGCCGGGGCCCAGGGCAGCGCGTGGAGAGCAAGGCCGGCGACCAGCGCCAGCAGGATGTTGGTGACAGGCCCGGCCAGCGCCACCCAGACCATGTCGAGCCTGGGATTGTTGAGGTTGCGAAAATTGACGGGCACCGGCTTGGCATAGCCGAACAGGAACGGCGAATGCGCAAACAGCAGCATCGCCGGCAGGATCAGGGTGCCGAACGGATCGATGTGCCGGAGCGGGTTGAAGCTGACGCGGCCGAGCTGCCAGGCCGTGTTGTCGCCGAGGCGGTGCGCGACAAAGCCGTGCGCGGCCTCGTGGAAGGTGATGGCGAGCACGAGCGGCAGCACCCAGACGGAGAGATCATAGAGGGAAATGTTCACGGCTCGTCTGTCCCGGTTTGCCTGCGGCCTTGCGGCGGTCCCGGCCAAACCGGCGGTACAGCAACACGTCAGGTCAACATAGGGCGCCCGGTTCCAAAATGCCACGCTGCAAATGATCGGCGGGACCGGCAGCCTTGGCGCCGAGCCTTGCCTTGGCGCCGGAAGAGCTACGTCGGGATCGTCCCCTCATACCGGATCATGCCGTCCTCGATCGCCACCCAGCCCATCTTTTCGCTGACCCAGATGTGCTCGGTCGGTGCAAAGGCGTTGCGGTCGTCGAAGGTCGCGAGCGCGACACCCGCCAGCGTGCCGTTGCGCCGCCAGGAGAACAGGCGCGTGCCGCAGCGCTTGCAGAACACGCGGTCGATGTGCTCGGACGACGCATAGCGCTCGGTGTCGCCTTCGACGCTGAGGGCGCGCTGGTCGAACTGCGCGCGGGCGAAGTAGGGCGAGCCCATCGCCTTCTGGCACAAGCGGCAGTGGCAGATGCGGACGTTGAGCGGCTCGCCCTCCGCTTTGAACCGCACCGCGCCGCACAGGCATCCGCCTTCCCTGATCATGACGCCCTCAATAGGTCGCTCGTCCGCCGGAAATGTCAAACACTGCGCCGGTGGAGAAGCCGCAATCTTCCGATGCGAGCCAGGCCACCATCGCGGCGAGCTCTTCCACCAGCACGAAGCGGCCCTTGGGAATTTTTGACAGCATGAAGTCGATATGCTGCTGCGTCATCTGGTCGAAGATCGCGGTCTTCGCCGCTGCGGGCGTCACGGCATTCACGAGAATGTCGTGAGCTGCGAGCTCCTTGCCGAGCGACTTCGTCAGCGCGATCAGACCGGCTTTGGAGGCCGAATAGTGCGAGGCGTTCGGATTGCCTTCCTTGCCAGCGATCGAGGCGATGTTCACGATGCGCCCGTATTTCTGCTTGAGCATCGTCGCCACGATCGCCTTGCAGACGATGAAAGGGCCGTCGAGATTGATGCGCAGCACTTTGCGCCATTCCTCGAGATCGGTCTCCCAGACCGGCTTGTTGACGCCGGCAATGCCGGCATTGTTGACCAGGATGTCGATCCGGCCGAAGGCGGCGAGCGTCGCATCGCGTGCCTGCTCGACGCCTGCGCTGTCGGTCACGTCAACCTTGAAGACGCGGACGTTGTCGCCGATCTCCCTGGCGGTCTTGTCCGCCAGTGCGGCATCGAAATCCCAGATCGCGACCTTGGCGCCGGAGGCGACGAAGCGCTCGGTGATGGCGCGGCCAAAGCCTTGCGCGCCGCCGGTGACGACGGCAACGCGGCCGTTGAGATCGATCTTGTTCATGCAGGCCGCCTTCGGCGTCAGAGCATGTAGCCGCCGTCGACGACGAGGTCGACGCCGGTGGTGAAGGCGCTCTCGTCGCTGCCGAGATAGACCGCCATGGACGCGATTTCGTCGGCGGTGCCGAGCCGGCCCATCTTCTGGCGGGAGATGAACATCTCCTTGCCCTGCGGTCCTTGGGCCGCGGCGCGGTCGAGCATCGAGGGGGTCTCGACGGTGCCCGGGCAGATGCTGTTGCAGCGAATGCCTTGCGTGATGAAGTCGAGCGCGACCGCGCGCGTCAGCAGCGACACCGCGGCTTTGGACGCGCTGTAGGCATAGCGGTTCGCCGGCGGCCGCAGCGCCGCGCAAGACGAGATGTTGACGATGCTGCCGCCGCCGCCCGCCAGCATTTCCGGCAGGAACGCCTTGATGGTCCGGTGCATGGACTTGACGTTGAGGTCGAACGAGAAATCCCAGTCCTCTTCCGAACAGTCCAGGATGGTGCCGTGGTGCACGAAACCGGCCGCATTGAGCAGGATGTCGACCTTGCCGATGCGCTTGGCAAAGGCGTTGACGTCGGCGGTGTTGCGCACATCGAGCTTGGCCGTCTCGGCGATGCCTTCCTTCGCCAGGCTGGCGATGCCGCCTTCATTGATGTCGGTGGCGATGACGGTGGCGCCCTCACGCGCGAATGCGATCGCGCATGCGCGCCCGATGCCGGCGGCTGCGGCGGTAACGACTGCGCGCTTGCCTTTGAGGCGGTCTGTCATTTTGTTGTTCTCCTTTGGATTCGTCCAACGCCAACCCCACGTCATTGCGAGGAGCTCTTGCGACGAAGCAATCCAGACTGTCTCCGCGGAGATATCTCTGGATTGCTTCCCTACGCTCGCAATGACGGTGTGGTTCTCAGTGATTATCCCGGGCCACGCCGAACGCGCCGGCGACGTTCTGGTAGCGCGTGGCGAGCTCCATGCAGGCGCCGGTCGCGTGCTGGCCGACGGTGTTGCGATAGAGCTCCTGCCACGGCGTCTGGTTCGGCGGATGCTTAAAGCCGCCATTGGCCTTGAGCTCGGCGTGGCGCTTCTTCAACTCGTCGTCGGAGATCAGGATGTTGGCGCTGCCCTTGTTGAGGTCGACGCGCACCTTGTCGCCGGTCTTGAGGACCGCAAGCCCGCCATTGGCGGCGGCCTCCGGTGAGGCGTTGAGGATCGAGGGCGAGCCCGAGGTGCCGGACTGGCGGCCGTCGCCGATGCAGGGCAGGGAGTGGATGCCGCGTTTGATCAGCGCCGCGGGCGGCTGCATGTTCACCACCTCGGCGCCGCCGGGATAGCCGATCGGGCCGGTGCCGCGGATGAACAGCACGCAGCGCTCGTCGATGTCGAGCGACGCATCGTCGATCCGCGCGTGATAATCCTCCGGCCCCTCGAACACGACGGCGCGGCCCTCGAAGGCGTTGAGGTCTTTCGGATTGCTGAGGTAGCGCTCGCGAAACTCCTTGGAGATCACGCTGGTCTTCATGATCGCGGAATCGAACAGATTGCCGCGCAGCACCAGGAAGCCGGCGTCCTTCACCAAGGGCTTGTCGTAGGCCCAGATCACGTCGTTGTCCGGCACGGGCGCATTGGCGCAGTTCTCGCCAATGCCGCGGCCGTTCACCGTGACCGCGTCCTCGTGGATGCGCTTGTGCTTCATCAATTCGCGCACCACCGCCGGCACGCCGCCGGCGCGGTGAAACTCCTCGCCGAGATAGAAGCCGGCCGGCTGCATGTTGACTAGCAGCGGCACGTCGTGGCCGAACTTCTGCCAGTCGTCGATCGACAGCTCCACGCCGATATGGCGCGCCAGCGCGTTGATGTGGATCGGGGCGTTGGTCGAGCCGCCAATTGCGGAATTGATCACGATGCAGTTCTCGAACGCCTTGCGGGTCAGGATGTCCGAGGGTTTCAGATCTTCCCAGACCATCTCGACGGCGCGCTTGCCGGTCTCATAGGCGATCTGGCCGCGCTCCCGATAGGGCGCGGGGATCGCCGCACAGCCCGGCAGCGAGAAGCCGAGCGCTTCGGCAAGCCCGTTCATGGTCGAGGCGGTGCCCATCGTGTTGCAGTGGCCGACCGAGGGCGCCGAAGACGCCACGATCTCCATGAATTCTTCGTAGTCGATCTCGCCAGCGGCAAGCCGTTCGCGCGACTTCCAGACGATGGTGCCGGAGCCGGTGCGCTCGCCATTGTGCCAGCCGTTCAGCATCGGGCCTCCCGACAGCACGATCGCCGGCAGGTTGACGGTCGCCGCCGCCATCATGCAGGCCGGGGTGGTCTTGTCGCAGCCGGTGGTCAGCACCACACCGTCGAGGGGATAGCCGTACAGGATCTCGACGAGGCCGAGATAGGCGAGGTTGCGGTCGAGCGCCGCGGTCGGGCGCTTGCCGGTCTCCTGAATCGGATGGGTCGGGAATTCCATAGCAATGCCACCGGCCTCGCGGATGCCCTCGCGAACGCGATGGGCGAGCTCGATGTGGTGGCGGTTGCAGGGCGAGAGGTCATTGCCGGTCTGGGCGATGCCGATGATCGGCTTGCCGGACTGCAACTCGGCGCGGGTGAGGCCGTAGTTGAGGTAACGCTCCATATAGAGCGCGGTCATGCCCGGATTATGCGGGTTGTTGAACCATTCCTGCGAGCGAAGGTGGCGGCGAGTGCCGTTGCCTGTGGGCGCGTGCCCATTGGTCGGTTTTTTTGTCATTGGTTTCTCCTGCAATGCAAGCGCACCGGCGGTCCGTCACTGGTGTTCGTCTTGGGTTGTCGGCGTGTGCGATGCCCAACGGCGTGAGCTATGGCCTGGCTCCCGTTGGTGGGTCGTTTCCTCACAAGCTCGATATTAATCATGGCTGCTTGGTAACGCTACCATTTTGTTCTCGACGCCCGCACCGGACAGGATTGGCCTGGTGTCCGATCGCCGCAACGACGAACTCTGGCGCTCCATCACCTTGAAGCCGAGGTCGAGCACCGGCCGCTCCGGCCGCCGCCCTTCGATCGCATCGATCAGCATGGTGGCGGCGGTTCGGCCCATCTCATAGCGGTTGGTGCGCACACTGGTGAGGGTGGGGACGGCAGACGCCATGAATTCGAGGTCGTTGAATCCGATGATCGCCATCTGCTCGGGGATGGCGATCTCGCGGCGGCGGCATTCAAACAGCACGCCGAGCGCAAGGTCGTCATTGGCACAGAACACCGCATC
Source organism: Bradyrhizobium sp. Kon10 (assembly GCF_055807395.1). Classification (NCBI taxonomy): domain Bacteria; kingdom Pseudomonadati; phylum Pseudomonadota; class Alphaproteobacteria; order Hyphomicrobiales; family Nitrobacteraceae; genus Bradyrhizobium; species Bradyrhizobium sp. Kon10. The sequence goes on from NZ_JBVVOZ010000010.1 coordinate 117,095, forward strand.
GATATCAGGCTCCCGCCCCAGGAGATCGGCAAACAGGGCGCCGCCGAGCGTCACCGAGGTGGGGGTCGCAGTCGTGACGACGAGACGTTGCTCGAAAAGTCCGGCTTCCTTCATCGCGGCCTGATAGCCGTCGAGCCGCCGCTGCACCCGTGGATCCATGCGCGCACCGAGGAACCCAATCCTGCGGTGGCCTTGCTCCAGCAAATGGTCAAGCGCGGCACGCGCCGCATCATAGTGCGAAAAGCCGATCATCATGTCGACCGGGTTGGGCCCGAGCTCCATGATCTGCACGATCGGGCAGTCGGCCGCTTCCAGCATCGTGCGCGATTCCGCGGTCTGGTCGATCCCCGTGACGATCAGTCCGGCCGGCTTCTGCGCAAGAAAGATGCGCAGAAGCTTCTCCTCCTGGAGAATACTGTAGCGTGTGTTGGACAATTGGATCGAGTAACGGCTGTTCTCGGACGCATGATAGATGCCGCGCAGCACGTCCGAGAAGACGTTGTTGGTCAGCGACGGAATCAAGACACCGATCACTTCCGTGCGCTGCGACGCCAGCGCGCGTGCCGCCAGGTTCGGCACATAGCCGAGCTCCCTGGCCGCGCTTTCAACCCGCGCCCGTTTGGCGACCGACAGCGCCTCCGGATTGCGAAAGAAGCGGGAGGCGGTGATCGGGCTCACACCGGCGTGCTCGGCGACTTCTGCCAGCCGGATTTTGCCTGACTTGGTGCGCTTTCGACCCATAGGCTGCTCTTAACACAGTCACTTCCGCAAACAAAGGAACGTTGACAGCGCTACCAGCAACGAATAACCAAAGACCAAATTGCCAAAACCGCGCAAACTGCCGACAATGTGGCCGGTTACGAGCGGGCTTCGTTCGGCGAAGTTCACAAAAACAAGACGGTGGCGGCGCGACAATTGCGTCGTCGAGTCGAAGGAGGGAGCTAAATGTCGTCTGTGCAAATCCGCGACGTGCGGAAATCGTTCGGCAATTTTGAAGTCCTGCACGGCGTCTCGATTCCGATCGAGGATGGCCAGTTCGTCGTCCTGGTTGGCCCCTCCGGCTGCGGCAAGTCGACGCTCCTGCGCATGCTCGCGGGCCTCGAGAACATCACCTCCGGCACGATCTCGATCGGCGATCGGGTCGTCAACAATGTCCAGCCCAAGGAGCGGGACATTGCGATGGTGTTCCAGAACTACGCGCTCTATCCGCACATGACGGTTGGCGAGAACATGGGCTTCTCGATGAAGCTGCGCGGCGAGAGCACCGAGGAGATCAACAAGCGGGTCAAGCGCGCCGCCGAAATTCTCGCGTTGTCGCCGCTGCTCGATCGCTATCCGCGCCAGCTCTCCGGCGGTCAGCGGCAGCGCGTCGCTATGGGCCGCGCCATCGTGCGCGATCCCCAGGTGTTCCTGTTCGACGAGCCCTTGTCGAACCTCGACGCCAAGTTGCGCGTCGCCATGCGCACCGAGATCAAGGAACTGCACCAGCGGCTGAAGACGACCACCGTCTACGTCACCCACGACCAGATCGAGGCCATGACCATGGCCGACAAGATCGTCGTGATGCATGACGGCATCGTCGAGCAGATGGGCACACCGCTCGAGCTCTACGACACGCCGGAGAACCAGTTCGTCGCCGGCTTCATCGGCTCGCCGGCGATGAACTTCCTGAAGGGCCATGTGCGCGTCAATGGCGTTGCGAGCTTCGAGGGGCCGAACGGCGTCAAGCTGCCGCTCAAGACCGCGCCGACCGCGTCCGATGGCCGGCCTGTGGTCTACGGCGTCCGCCCTGAGCATTTCACCATCGCCGACGATGGCGCCGAAGCCGAGATCGTCGTGGTCGAGCCGACCGGCTCCGAGACGCAGGTGTTTGCGAAGCTCGGCGGTGAGCAGGTCGTGGCCGTGTTCCGTGAGCGTCACCAGTTCAACCCGGGCGACAAGGTCCGGCTGAAGCCCGATCCGTCCGTGATTCATCTGTTCGACGAGGCGACCGGTAAGCGCGTGTAACGACGAAAAAAAGAACCAAAACAAATAGAAAATTCAGGGAGAGAACTATGAGCGATTTTGACAGGCGAAGTGTGCTCAAAGCGGGCCTCGGCGGCGCGGCCCTGCTGGCCGGCCCGGGGATCGTCCCGGTTCGTGCGGCGGAGTGGACCAACAAGCCGGAACCGAACGCTTCGATCCGCGTGTTGCGCTGGAAGCAGTTCATCCAGGCCGAATTCGACAAGTTCGCCGAGCAGACCAAGAAGTTCTCCGAAAAGACCGGCGTGAAGGTGAAGCTTGAGGCCGAGAGCTGGGAAGACATCCGCCCGAAGGCCGCCGTCGCCGCCAATGTCGGTGCCGGTCCCGACCTGATCATCGGCACGCTCGACGATCCCCACAAGTTTCCGGAAAAGCTGATCGACGTGACTGACGTCGCCGACTATCTCGGCAAGCAGTATGGCGGCTGGTATCCGGTGGCCGAGAAGTACGGCAAGAAGGGCAATGGCTGGATCGCGATCCCGCAAGGTGCGACCGGCGGCTGCTTGAATTACCGCATCAGCCACATGAAGGCTGCTGGCTTCGAGGAGTTCCCCAAGGACACCGACGGCTTCCTCAAGCTGTGCCAGGCCTTGAAGAAGAACAACACGCCGGCCGGCTTCGCGCTCGGCCACGCCACGGGCGATGCCAACGGCTGGTGCCAGTGGGCGCTGTGGGCGTTCGGCGGCAAGGTCGTCAATGAGAAGAACGAGGTCGTGATCGACTCGCCGGAGACCATTGCGGCGCTCGAATACGTCAAGCAGCTCTATGCAACCTTCATCCCGGGCGTGCTGTCGTGGAACGACTCGAACAACAACAAGGCATTCCTGAACGGCGAACTCAGTCTGACCCTGAACGGCATCTCGATCTGGACGGTCGGCAAGAACTCCCCCGATCCGAAACAGCAGGAGATCGCCAAGGACATGAATCACGCGCCGATGCCGATCGGCCCCGTCGGCGTGCCCACAGAGCAGCAGAACGTGCTGGTCTATTACGGCTACAAGCACTCAAAGTATCCGAATGCGGTCAAGGAATACATCAAGTACATGATGGACAAGGAGAACTACGACGCGTGGGAAGTCTCCTCCAATGGATACGTCTCGCCGCCGCTCCCGGCCTACAATGACAACCCGGTGTGGACCTCCGATCCCAAGATCACGCCGTATCGCGACTGCCTGAAGCGCTGCCGTGACAACGGCTATGCCGGCGATCTCGGCTACGCCTCGGCCGCCGTCATGGGCGACTTCGTCGTGGTCGACATGTTCGCGGAGGCGGCCTCCGGACAGGCCACGCCGAAGGAAGCGGCAGCCCGTGCTGCCGAGCGCGCCAAGCGCTATTACCAGGTCTGATCTGCTCCAGTCCGCGCGGCGTCCGGTTCGCCGGACGCCGCAACTATTCTGTCAGGGAGTCCGACATGGCAGTTATGGCCGAGCCCGTCGCCGCGCATCTCAAGCGCAGCAGCCTGTGGTCGAGGGCGTTCGAAAGCCGGAACTTTCTGGGCGCGATGTTCATGGTGCCGGCTATCGCCATCCTTGTGCTGTTTCTGGCTTACCCCTTGGCGCTGGGTTTCTGGCTCGGCATGACCGATACCAAGATCGGCGGTGTCGGGCGCTACATCGGCTTCCAGAACTTCGTCTCGCTGTCCAAGGACTCGGTGTTCTGGCTGTCGGTCTTCAACACCATCTTCTACACGGTCGCCGCCAGCATCATAAAATTCGCGATCGGACTCTATCTGGCGCTGCTGCTCAACGAGCGGCTGCCGTTCAAGTCGATCATCAGGGCGATCGTGCTGCTGCCCTTCGTGGTGCCGACGGTGCTCTCGGCGATCGCGTTCTGGTGGATCTACGACAGCCAGTTCTCGATCATCTCCTGGGTGCTGATCAAGGCGGGCCTGATCTCGCACTATATCGACTTCCTCGGCGATCCCTGGAACGCGCGCTGGTCGGTGGTTGTCGCCAACATCTGGCGCGGCGTGCCCTTCGTCGCCATCACGCTGCTCGCGGGGCTCCAGACCATTTCGCCCTCGCTCTATGAGGCCGCCAATCTCGACGGTGCGACCAATCTGCAGCGCTTCCGCCACATTACCCTGCCGATGCTGTCGCCGATCATCGCGGTGGTCATGACATTCTCGGTGCTGATGACGTTCACCGATTTCCAGCTGATCTACACCATCACGCGCGGCGGGCCGATCAATGCCACGCATCTGATGGCGACCCTGTCGTTCCAGCGCGCCATCACCGGCGGCAATCTCGGGGAGGGGGCGGCGATCTCGAATGCGATGATCCCGTTCCTGGTCGCCGCGATCCTGCTCAGCTTCTTCGGACTTCAGCGGTCTCGCTGGCAGCAGGGCGGGAGGGACTGACCATGACCACGGTGGACGACCAAAGCGTCGGAATGTCCTATTTGGAAAGCCTGCCGCGGAGATTTCTCCGCGTCTATCTTCCGCTCGGCCTGATCATGTTCTTCCTGCTGTTTCCGTTCTATTGGATGGCGGTTGCGACGTTCAAGCCGGACGCGGAGATGTACGACTACGAGAAGTACAATCCGTTCTGGATCCTGCATCCGACGTTCGAGCACATCAACAAGCTGTTCTTCGAGACCGATTATCCGCAGTGGATGTGGAACACGGTGATCGTCTCGGTGTCCTCGACCTGCATCTCGCTGTTTGCCAGTGTGTGCGCGGCCTACGCGATCGAGCGGCTGCGCTACAAGGGATCGCGCTACGTCGGCCTGGCGATCTTTCTGGGCTACCTCGTGCCGCCCTCGATCCTGTTCATTCCGCTCGCGGCGATCGTGTTCCAGCTCGGCCTGTTCGACGGCAATTTGGCGCTGATCCTGACCTATCCGACCTTCCTGATCCCGTTCTGCACCTGGCTCCTGATGGGCTACTTCCGCACCATTCCCTATGAGCTCGAGGAGTGTGCGCTGATCGACGGGGCGACGCGGCTCCAGATCCTGACGAAGATCACGCTGCCGCTGTCCCTGCCGGGGGTGATCTCGGCCGGCATTTTCGCCTTCACATTGTCGTGGAACGAGTTCATCTATGCGCTGACCTTCATCTCCTCATCCGAGAACAAGACCATCCCGGTCGGCGCCATTACGGAGCTCGTCAATGGCGACGTCTACCATTGGGGCGCGCTGATGGCCGCAGCCCTGACCGGTTCGGTCCCCGTAGTTATCCTTTATTCCTTCTTCGTGGAGTACTATGTGTCGGCAATGACCGGCGCCGTGAAGGAGTGATTGCGGGGCCAGCCTTGAGAGCGCGCCAAGGGAGCGTGAGGAGAACGCACCAGGAGCGGCGCGTTCCGGCCAATAAAAAGGAGTAGGCTCTTGCACATTCTGGTTCTGGGCGCCGCCGGCATGGTCGGCCGCAAATTGTGTGAACGGCTGTTGCGCGATGGCCGGCTCGGCAAGAGCGAGATCACCAAGCTGACCATGCATGACGTGGTCGAGCCGAAGAAGCCGGAAAAGGCCGGTTTCGCGGTCGAGACGGTGTCCGGAGACTTTGCCGTGCCGGGCGCGGCTGAAAAGCTGATCGCCGGCCGCCCGGACGTGATTTTCCACCTCGCGGCGATCGTGTCCGGCGAAGCCGAGCTCGATTTCGACAAGGGCTACCGCATCAATCTCGACGGCACGCGGATGCTGCTCGACGCGGTGAGGCTTGCGGGCGGCGGCTACAAGCCGCGTGTGGTCTTCACGTCCTCGATCGCGGTGTTCGGTGCCCCGTTCCCGGACGCAATCGGCGACGAGTTCTTCCACACCCCGCTATTGAGCTACGGCACGCAGAAGGCGATCGGCGAATTGCTGCTCGCCGACTATTCGCGCCGCGGCTTCCTCGACGGCATCGGCATCCGCCTGCCGACCATTTGCATTCGGCCCGGCCTGCCCAACAAGGCGGCGTCGGGCTTCTTCTCCAACATCCTCCGCGAGCCGCTGGCCGGCAAGGAAGCGGTGTTGCCGGTCTCCGAGGACGTCCGCCACTGGCACGCCACGCCGCGCTCGGCCGTCGGCTTCCTGCTCCATGCCGGCACGATGGATCTCGCCGCCGTCGGCCCGCGCCGCAACCTCACCATGCCCGGCCTGTCGGCCACGGTCGGCGAGCAGATCGCGGCCCTGAAGCGGGTCGCTGGCGACAAGGTGGCCGCGCGCATCAAGCGGGAGTCGGATCCCTTCATCGTCGGCATCGTCGGCGGCTGGCCGCGCAACTTCAATCCGAAGCGGTCGCTCGAGCTCGGCTTCACCACCGCCGAGAGGACGTTCGACGATATCATCCGCATTCACATCGAAGACGAGCTCGGCGGCAATTTCGTCGCGTGATCTGTGACTGAGCGGGTAAAGTGATGGCGAGCGTTGCTTGCATCGGCGAATGCATGGTCGAGCTTCGGCAGGCCCAAGGGGGGCAACATGCCGGGCAGGGTGGTGGCCTATATTCGCGTGGCTTCGGCGGAGACACCCTCAACACCGCCGTCTATCTCGCGCGGCTGGAGGTCAAGGTCGACTATCTCACCGCGCTTGGCGACGACGGCTTGAGCGATGAGATGGTCGCGGCCTGGACCGCGGAGGGGGTCGGGACCCGACGGGTCGTGCGTGTGCCGGGAAAGCTACCCGGCCTCTACATGATCCAAACCGACGGCAATGGCGAGCGCCAGTTCTTCCACTGGCGCGACAGCGCGGCCGCGCGCCGGCTGATGGATCTGCCGGAGACGGACGAGATCCTCAACTCGCTGATGAGCTACGATATCGTCTATCTCTCCGCCATCACGCTCTCGATCTACGACGCAGCCGGGCGCGAGCGCCTGTTCGCCGCGATCAAGCGCGCACGCCTGCTCGGCACCCGATTCGTGTTCGATACCAATTTTCGTGCCCGCGGCTGGCCCGATCGCGATGTTGCGCGCGAGGTCTTTGCTGCGGCCTTCGCAGGTGCCGATATCGTGCTGACCTCGACCGAGGACCTGCACGCGCTCTATCCGGGCGAGAGCCGCGATCAGCTGATGGCGCGCATCCCCACGCCCGAGCTCGTGTTCCGGCTCGCCGAGCCGGTGAGCCTGTTGCGCTTTCCGGGCGGGACGAGCGAGGTACGCGCCGAACCCATGACCAAGCCCGTGGTCGACACCACCGCCGCCGGCGACAGCTTTGCCGCGGCCTATATTGCCGCCAGGCTCGGCGGTTCCGGTTCGGTCGAGGCCGCCCAGGCCGGGCATCGGCTCGCCAGCCTCGTGATCTGCTATCCCGGTGCCATCATTCCGGGCTATGCCATGCCCCCGAAGAAGCGGCACCGGCCGGCGACCTCTCGCCAGGCAACCAAGTAAAGAAGCGACAACGATGACCACGACTGCCCAACAGAACCACCTCGCCGCGCTGTTCAAGGCAGCGACCGTTATTCCCGTCCTCACCATCGAGCGTATCCAGGATGCCGTGCCGCTGGCGCGTGCGCTGGTTGCCGGCGGCGTCCGCACGCTGGAGGTCACCTTACGGACCCCCGTTGCGATCGAGGCCGCGAGGGCGATGATGGCCGAAGTCCCCGAAGCGATCGTCGGCATCGGCACGATTCTCAATCCGGCCGACTTCGCTCGGGTCGAGAAGCTTGGCGTCAAATTCGGCATCAGCCCGGGCTTGACGCCCGATCTCCTGAAGGCCGCGGCCGACAGCAGCTTGCCGTTCGCGCCGGGCATTGCGACCGCGTCCGAGTTGATGATGGCGCTGCCCCATGGCTTCGATATCGCAAAGTTCTTCCCGGCCGAGCAGGCCGGCGGCATCAAGGGCCTGCGCGCGCTCGGCGGTCCGTTCCCGAATGTGCGGTTCTGCCCCACCGGCGGCGTCGGCGAGGCCAATGCGGCAAGCTGGCTCGCCGAGCCCAACGTCGTGGCGGTCGGCGGTTCCTGGCTGTGCCCGACGGCGGAGATCAGGGCCGGGAACTGGGCCGGCATAACTGCCATCTGCCAGCGCACGCTCAAGGCCCTGAAAGCCGGGTGAAGTCTCGCCGTCCTTGAGCTAAGACTAGGGTCAGCAAAAGACGAGGGAGATGACCATGACCGCCAGCATCGTCGGATGGGCGCATACGCCGTTCGGCAAGTTCGACACCGAAACCGTCGAAAGCCTGGTCACGCGCGTTGCCAACGAGGCGATGGCCGATGCCGGCATCTCCGCCTCCGATGTCGATGAGATCGTGCTCGGCCATTTCAACGCTGGCTTTTCGCCGCAGGATTTTACCGCCTCGCTGGTGCTCCAGGCCGACCCCAAACTGCGTTTCAAGCCGACCACTCGCGTCGAGAACGCCTGCGCCACGGGATCAGCCGCTGTGCACCAGGGGGTGCGCGCGATTGCCGCGGGCGCGGCCAAAATCGTGCTGGTCGTCGGTGTCGAGCAGATGACGCGCACGCCGAGCGCCGAGATCGGCAAGAACCTGTTGAAGGCGTCCTATCTGCCCGAGGACGGCGACACGGTTGGCGGATTCGCCGGGGTGTTCGGCAAGATCGCCAGCTCCTACTTCCAGAAATACGGCGACCAGTCCGATGCGCTGGCGCTGATCGCGGCCAAGAACCACAAGAACGGCGTCGCCAATCCCTTCGCCCAGATGCGCAAGGATTTTGGCTTCGAGTTCTGCCGCGCCGAGAGCGAGAAGAACCCTTACGTCGCGGGTCCGCTGAAGCGCACCGACTGCTCGCTCGTCTCCGACGGCGCCGCAGCGCTGGTGCTGGCCGACGCCGAGACCGCCAAGGGCATGAGCAAGTCGATCGGCTTCCGGGCGACCGCGCACGCCCAGGATTTCCTGCCGATGAGCAAGCGCGACATCCTCCAGTTCGAGGGCTGCACGGTCGCCTGGCAGCGCGCGCTGGAGAAGGCGGGCGTTGCGCTCACCGATCTCTCCTTCGTCGAGACCCATGATTGCTTCACCGTTGCCGAGCTGATCGAGTACGAGGCGATGGGCCTGACGCCGAAGGGGCAGGGCGCGCGCGCCATCAAGGAAGGTTGGACGCTCAAGGAGGGCAAGCTGCCGGTCAATCCGTCCGGCGGCCTGAAGGCCAAGGGCCATCCGATCGGCGCCACCGGTGTCTCCATGCACGTGATGACCGCGATGCAGCTTGCGGGACAGGCGCCCGAGGGCATGCAGATCAAGAACGCCACACTCGGCGGCATTTTCAATATGGGCGGTGCGGCGGTCGCGAATTACGTCTCCCTGCTGGAGCCGTTGAAGTAGAGTCGCGTACGGCGGGCAAAGGCGCGCAAGCGCCGTGCCCACCTTCTCTCTTGCGCTAGATCATGGTGGGCACGCTTCGCTTGGCCCACCCTACGGCTCCTGATTGATTTGCTGGGATGTATCATGAGCAATGACTACGAAGACTCGCTCTCTCTCGAAGCCCTCAACGATCGCATCGCGATCCTTGAGGACAACATCCGTCAGCTGATCGAGCAGGCCGCGGCGGCGTCGGGTGAGCAGAGCGAGTCGCGGATCGCCGACCGCATCAGCGCGCAAAACGAGGAGCTCGACCGTCTCCTCAAGGTTCGCGAAGCCCGCCAGAAGAAATAAGCGGCGTCGCCTGCGCATGCCGCCATACGTTGGCCGCCCTTGCTCCTCGCGTGCTGCTGCCGTTAGCTGAACCGATCGCGAGCCGCGACTGGAGCCCGCGCAATCGGGAGTGAACGATGGGGCCGCTGAAAGGCATCAAGGTCATCGACATGACGACCGTGCTGATGGGCCCCTACGCGACCCAGATGCTCGGCGACTACGGTGCCGACGTGATCAAGATAGAGTCGCTGGACGGTGACGTCACCCGCCTGATCGGGCCGATGCGTCACGCCGGCATGGGCCCGGTGTTTCTCAACACCAACCGCAGCAAACGGTCGATCTGCCTCGATCTGAAGAAACCCGCCGGCCGCGAAGCGGTGCTCCGGCTTTTGAAGGACGCCGACGTTCTCGTTTACAACGTGCGCCCGCAGGCGATGGCCCGGCTTCAGCTCGGCTTTGACGTCGTCTCCGAAGTCAACCCGCGGCTGGTCTATGCCGGCGTGTTCGGCTTCGGTCAGGATGGGCCTTATGCCGCCAAGCCCGCCTATGACGATCTGATCCAGGGCGCCACCGCGTTGCCGGCATTAATGGCGCAGACCGGCGACGGTGTGCCGCGCTATGTGCCGAACGCGCTGGTCGACCGCATCGTCGGCCTCACTGCCGTCGGCGCGATCTGCGCCAGCCTCGTGCATCGCGACCGCACCGGCCGCGGCCAACGCGTCGACATCCCGATGTTCGAGACCATGGCCGGCTTCGTCATGGGCGACCACATGGGCGGGCTCACCTACGAGCCGCCGCTGGACAAGGGTGGCTACGCGCGTCACCTCTCGCGCGACCGCCGGCCCTACAAGACGTCGGACGGTTATCTCAGCGTCATCGTCTACAATGACAAGCAGTGGAACAGTTTCTTCGAAGCAACCGGTCGCGATGATCTGCGGGCGGACGCGATGTTCGCGACCTTCGCCGGTCGCGCCGCCAACATCGATGTCGTCTATGCGGAGCTTGCGCGCATTTTCGAGACGCGTACCACGGCCGAATGGATCGACCTTCTCACCAAAGCCGACGTGCCGGTGATGCCGATGCACGACCTGCAGGGCGTGCTGCATGATGAGCATCTGGAGGCGACCGGTTTCTTCCCGGTCGTGGACCATCCCACGGAGGGCCCGATCCGGAGCATGAAGGTGACGGCCACCTGGTCGGAGACCGAAGCCGAACCGGTGCGGCTGGCGCCGCGGCTCAACGAGCACGGCGCGGAGATCCTGCGCGAGATCGGCTACTCCGTGGATGAGATCGCGACCATGGTCCGCGATGGCGTGACACGTTCGCTGCCGGAGTAGAGGAGGCAGTGATGGCGCAAACTCTCTCATCCGTCATTCCGGGGCGCGCCCTTTGGGGGCGCCAGACCGGAATCCATCCATCCCCAGGCATGCCGTACGATGGATTCCGGGCTCGCGACTTCGTCGCGCCCCGGAATGACGGGGTAGGACCATGAGCTTCATCAGCGGCGTCGGCCTCACGCCTTTCGGCAAGCATGAAGGCTCGTCTTCGCTCGACCTGATGAGCAACGCAGCCCAGCTCGCGCTCGACGATGCCGGGCTGAACCGCGCCGAGATCGACGGAATCCTCTGTGGCTACTCCACCGTCTCGCCGCATATCATGCTCGCGACCGTGTTCGCCGAGCATTTCGGCATCCGCCCGGCTTACGCCCACGCCGTGCAGGTTGGCGGCGCGACCGGGCTTGCGATGACCATGCTCGCGCATCATCTGGTCGAGGCCGGCGTGGCGCGCCACGTCCTCGTTGTTGCCGGCGAGAACCGTCTCACCGGGCAGAGCCGCGACGCCTCGATCCAGGCGCTGGCCCAGGTCGGCCATCCCGATTACGAGGTGCCGCTGGGCCCGACCATTCCCGCCTATTACGGCCTCGTTGCCAGCAGGTACATGCACGAATACGGCGTGACCGAGCAAGATCTCGCCGAGTTCGCGGTGCTGATGCGGGCGCATGCCCGCACCCATCCCGGCGCGCAATTCCAGGAGCCGATCACGGTCGCCGATGTGATGGCGTCCAAGCCGGTGGCGATGCCGCTCAAGCTGCTCGACTGCTGTCCGGTGTCCGACGGCGGCGCCGCTTTCGTCATCAGCCGCGAGCGGACCGGAGCGCTGGGGGTCCGCATTCGCGGTTGCGCCCAGGCGCACACGCATCAGCATGTCACGGCCGCACCAGGCTTCGGGGAGCTCGGCGCCGAGATCTCGATCGCGCGCGCCAAGCAAGCCACCGGCCTTGCGATCTCCGACGTGCGCTACGCCGCCATCTACGACAGCTTCACCATCACGCTCGCGATGCTGCTGGAAGACCTTGGGCTGGCCGGCCGCGGCGAGGCGGCCGCGCGCGTGCGCGCCGGTCATTTTGGCCACGACGGTGGGATGCCGCTCAACACCCATGGCGGCCTGCTCAGCTACGGCCATTGCGGCGTCGGAGGCGCCATGGCGCATCTGGTCGAGGCGCATTTGCAGATGACGGGACGGGCGGCTCATCGCCAGGTGCGGGACGCCTCGGTCGCACTGCTGCATGGCGACGGCGGCGTGCTGTCGTCGCATGTCAGCATGTTTCTGGAGCGGGTGCGATGAGTGAGCGTCTGGCGGACTGGACCAAGGGCGAACAGGCCATCACCTATCAGACCTGCGGCGCGTGCGGTCACGTGCAGTATTTTCATCGCGCCTTCTGCGCGGGCTGCGGCGCAGCTGATCCGCGCGCTCAGCGCGCCAGCGGCAAGGGCAGGGTCTACGCGACGTCGCTGGTCTGCCGGGCCGCCACGCCCGAGACCCGCGCCCATGTGCCCTACAACATCCTGCTGGTCGATTGCGCCGAGGGCTTTCGCATGATGGCGCATGGCGAGAACGGCCTTGCGATCGGCGACGAGGTCGATGCGAGCTTCAGACCGTTCGCGGGAAAGCTCGTGCCGTTCTTCATGAGGAGGAAATAGTGGGATTCGTCATTCGGGGGCGGTCCTGAGAGACCGAGCCTGGAACGGGTATTCTGGGCCTGGCCTGTGCGAGAGCCACCCCGGAATGACGAAAACGCTTACAACTCTTGCTAGCGCCCGTAGAACAAGATACTGGCGATGACCAGCATCGCCATGACCGCCAGCATATGCGCGAGCGCCCCCGAGGCCGCCCCCTTGGTGGCTTCCTTCATGCCGTTTTCTCCCTAGACCTGGGCGTGACTCATCGTTGTGCGAGCCGCACACCCGATGGCCAATTATTTTACTCGGAACACCCCACTTCGAGTACTCGCTGCAATGTGTCCCCATGCGGCGAATATCGACTGTGCCAAGGTCGATCAGCAATGCGGCGGCATTTTGACTCGATGTTGTTGCTCGTGCGGTCGCGCACGAATAGAGTTTGGGGGAACTTAGCCCGACAACGACAATAAGCATCAAAGGCTCCAGGAAGCACTCAAGGCAAATCATGGCCCGCATCGACTACAGCGACCCGTCCAAAGCGTCCGACCGCACCCGCGAAATTCTCGGCAAGAACCGCAATGCCAACATCTTCCGGATGATGTCGCATTCGCCGAGTTATTTTGAGCAGTATTGCCGGCTCGGCGGCGCCATCCGCCACAAGGGAGAGCTCGATCCGATCGTGCGCGAGCTCGCGATCACGCGCACCGGCATCTTGTGCGAGGCGCCGTACGAGATCGTCGCGCACAAGCGCATCGGCAAGAATGTCGGCGTCACCGACGCGCAGAACGAGGCGCTCGCGAACTGGCAGTCGGCGTCCTGTTTCAATGAGGTGCAGCGCGCGGCGCTCGCTTTCACCGACGAGGTCGTCAAGCTGCACAAGCCGACAGACGCGACCTTCAAGGCGATCGCGTCAAAACTAACGCCCGCCGCACTGGTCGAGCTGCAGCTCTCGGTCGGATTCTACATCATGACCTCGAAATTCCTGGAAACGTTCGAGATCGATCTCCAGCCGGTCACGGAAGTGGTGGGCTGATCCGACAACTGCGGCGAGGGATGCCGATGACGATCGATGAATACGCGGCTTGGGCCGCAACGGTTGCGAAGGTCGATGAGCATCCGTCCAACGAACGGCTGTCATATCTCGGACTTGGCCTCGCGGGCGAAGCGGGCGAGGTCGCCGAGCACATCAAGAAGCTGCTGCGCGATGATTGGCTCGACAAGGCCGGTCTGGTCGAAGAGCTCGGCGATGTCATCTACTACTGGGCGTGCCTTTGCGCCGCGACCGGCCAGCAACCATCCGAATTGCTCAAGGCAAGCGCCGCCAAGATCAATCGGCGGATCAGCGAAGCAGCGGCCCGCTGAGCCCTGTCGCTGCCGCTTACGTCGAGGTCAGGATATCGACCTTGGCGTTGGCGACGATCAGGCGATCGGCGAGGAGCAGCGCCAGATTGCGCATGATGCGCTCGGAGGCCCGCGGGTGCTGCTTGCGGAAGCGTTCGAACGCTTTCAGCGGCACTTCGTAGGCAGTCGCCGCCATGTCGGCGAACACGTCGGCGGAGCGGGTGGTCTCGATCAGAGCCATTTCGCCAAAGGCCATGCCGGCGGTGAGGGTCGCCAGTCGCACGCCGTCGGGCAGCGTGACATGGACGGCGCCACTGCGCAGGAAGAACAGGGCGTCGGCCGGATCGCCGGTGGTGAGGATCTTTGCGCCGGACTGATAGGTCCGGATCGTGCAAGTCGCGCCGAGCTCGATCAATTCGTCCGCGCTGAGGCCTTCGAGCAGGGGCTGTTCGGCAAGTTCGGTGGTCTCGTGAAAGTCGATCGAGCCGCCGTAGCGGTAGACGATCTGGTCTTCCGCCCATTCGATCGCGGTGTCGAGCAGGTAGAAGTCGCGGACGTTCTTCAGCTCGGCCGTCCATTCGCGTAAGCTGATCCACTCCCTGGAGGCACGCCTGACGCCTGACAACACTACCGTGACGTTCAGCGCGGCGAGCTCCTCGAAAGCCTCGGCCGCGAGCCGCGCACCGGCACGCGTGGTGGAGGTCACGCGATGCAGATCGAAGATCACAAATTGCGGCCGTGGCCGCCCCGCAAGCCGGCGCGACACATAATCGACGGCCGAGAGCGACAGCGTGCCGACCAACTCGATCACCCGCACCTCCTGCTCGTGCGCCGCGAGAATGTCGCGTTCCTGCGGCCGGCGGACACGGCGCGACGGGCTCTTGCCGATATCGTAGTCGGCGATGACGGCGTTGCGCGCATCGTCGCTGCGGTTGAGCATGTGCAGATCGTAATGCGAGGACAGCGCCTCGCACACCTTGATGCCGCGCACGCTGTTGCCGTGCTTGTCGAGCCTTGGCGAGTAGCTGCCGAGCCCGAGACGCGCCGGCAGCGCCGCCAAAATGCCGCCGCCGACGCCGCTCTTGGCGGGGATACCGATCCGGTAGATCCATTCGCCGGCATAATCGTACATGCCTGACGATGTCATCACCGAGAGCGTGCGCGAGATTGCGTAAGCGCTCAGCACCTGTTCGCCGGTGACCGGATTGACGCCACGGTTGGAGAGCGTCGCCGCCATGACCGCGATGTCGCGCGCGGTGACCAGCACCGCGCATTGCCGGAAATAGACGTCGAGCACGCCTGCGACGTTGTCCGAGATCACCGCATTGGTCTTCAGGAGATAGCCAATGGCGCGGTTGCGGTCGCCGGTCTGGCTTTCCGAGGTGTAGACGGCCTCGTCCACCGCGAGATCGCGCCCCGCAAACCGGCTGAGCGCCAGGAGGATCTGCTCGAACGCATCCCCGCCCTTGCTGTCGTAGATCAGCCCGGTGCAGGCGATTGCGCCGGCATTGACCATCGGGTTGAATGGATGGTTCTCGGCGTTGAGGCGGATCGAATTGAAGGGATCGCCCGAGGGCTCGACGCCGATCGCGCTCTCGACCTTGCCCGCGCCCAACAGATCCAGCGCCAGCGCGAACACGAACGGCTTTGACATCGACTGGATGGTGAAGGGCACCCGGCTGTCGCCGACTTCGTAGACATGGCCGTCCAGCGTGGCGAGACTGATACCGAAATAGGCAGGGTCGGCCTTGCCGAGCTCCGGGATGTAATCGGCCACCGTGCCCGAGCTCTCTGCCGAGAATTCGTTAAGGCATGTGTCGAGAAACCGCAGCAGGGGCGGCTTCGAACGGGTCCAGGCGGAGGCGGGCGACGGTTGCGCTATCATTGCCTCCCTTGTGCAACGCAATCAGGGCACGCGCAACCCGGTGGTATCCCGACGCCATGCCCCGTGACGCCAGAACGCAAGACGTAATGCGCGATCTATGATGCTTTTTTGGATTGTCGCGAGCCACATCCGCAACGGTGCGAACTCAGCTCGCGACGATCGCGATCGCTTGTCCTTCCGCGACGATATCATCGAGCTTGACGAGCAGCGATTTGAGCGTTCCGGCCGCGGGCGATGGCACCGGTATCTCCATCTTCATGGCCTCGACGAACACAATCTCATCGCCATCCAGCGACCGTTCCTCCAACTTGCACGGGAGTTGCGCAGATGCGTCCCGCGACTTCGGTGACGATCTTAATTTCTGGCATGCCGTCGCCTTTTTGTTGTCGTCGCAAAATGCCTGAGGTAGCGTCATCTGCAAGTGGAATTTAATTTCGCACAGCGGAACAACTGGTAGGGAACATGGGACGACGTTCGGAGCGCTTGAGCAGGCAAGGAATGCTCGCCGGAGATGCGGGCGAGGGTGACGTTATCCAGGTGGTATCGCGCGCATTCGATGTGTTGCGATGCTTCGAGGGCCACGAGGCCCGGCTCGGCAATCTCGAAATTTCAAACCGCTGCGGCCTGCCGCGCTCGACGGTGTCGCGGCTCACGCACACGCTGACGCGCATGGGCCAACTGGTTTACCTGCCGCGTGACCAGAAATATCGCATCGGTCCGAGCGCGGTGGCGATGAGCGCCTCGATGATGAAGGGCGCGCAGCTGCGCAGCATGATTCGGCAACGGCTTCAGGAAGTCGCCGAGCAATTGCCGGGCACGGTCGGCTTCGTCGTCCCCGATCGCTTCCATCTCGTCTATTTGCAATTTGCGCGCTCGGCGACGGCGCTCGGCCTGCACGAGGGCACCGGCAGCCGCATCTCGATGGCCTCGACTGCTGCGGGCGCGGCCTATACCGCGGCGCTGGCGCCGGAAGTCGGCGACGCCTTCATTGCGGAGATGGAGCGGGAAGCGCCCGAGGCGGTCAGGATCCTGAAGCCTCGCATCGAGGCCAACCGCGAGGCGCTGCGTGAGCACGGCTATGTCGTGGCTTGCGGGCTCTGGAGCCCGCACATCAACGGGCTCGCGGTGCCGATCTGGTCGCCGCAGTATCAAACCTTCGTGGTCATCACGATCGGCCTTCTGTCCGCGATGTATGACGAGCAGCGTCTGCATACGGAAGTGGCGCCGCTGATGGTCGAGCTCGGCCGTTCCCTCGGCAGCCTGCTCGAAGGCGCTGAAGGCGACGTCTTCAACAATCGCATCCCGCGCAAGCCGGTCGCGATGGCCGTGCACAACAATAACAAGCCGATCAATTCGGAGGGCGTGAATGAACTGGAAGCCGGAACTCGACGAGCTCGCCCGGCGCGAAGCCTTCGCGCGGGAGATGGGCGGCGTTGACAAGGTCAAGCGACAGCATGACCAGGGCCGGCTGACTGTTCGGGAGCGCATCGACAAGCTGATCGATACAGGCAGCTTTCACGAAATCGGTGCCGTCTCCGGCATCGGCGAATACGATCCAACAGGCGAGCTCAAAAACGTGACGCCGGCGAACTGCGTGTTCGGCCGGGGGCGCGTCGATGGCCGCACGGTCGTCGTGGTTGGCGACGACTTTACCGTGCGCGGTGGTTCGGCCGACGCTTCGATCTCTGCAAAGCCGCTGATGGCCGAGGAGATGGCGCATGATTTTCGGCTGCCCATTGTCCGCATCATCGAAGGCTCCGGCGGCGGCGGCTCGGTCAAGACCATCGAAACCAAGGGCGCGGCCAATCTGCCCGGGGGCATCGGCGGCACGCGCTGGTATCGCTTCACGACCGAGAATTTGTCGCGCGTGCCCGTGGTCGCGCTGGGTCTCGGCTCTGTCGCAGGGCTCGGCGCCGCGCGGCTTGCCGCCAGCCATTATTCGATCATGACCCGGAAATCCGCGATGTTCGTCGCGGGGCCGCCGGTGGTGAAGGCGCTGGGGCAGGACCTCTCGAAGGAGGAACTCGGCGGTGCCGACATCCAGACCCGTGCCGGCGCGGTCGATCATGCCGTTGATACCGAGGAGGAGGCGTTCGCCTGCGCGCGGCGCTTTCTCTCTTATCTGCCTTCGTCGGTCTACGAATTGCCGCCGACCTTACCCTGCAGCGACAATCCGGAGCGCACCGAGGACGCGTTGATGAGCGCGGTGCCGCGCAACCGCAAGCAAGTCTACAAGATGCGGCCGATCATCGAGTCCGTGGTCGACAAGGGCTCGTTCTTCGAGGTCGCAAGGAATTTCGGCAAGCCCATCATCGCGGGCCTGGCGCGGCTCGAGGGCAGGGCGGTGCTGCTGCTTGCCAGCGATAGTTTTCACTATGGCGGCTCCTGGACGGCGGATGCCTGCCAGAAAGTGGTGCGCTGGGTCGATTTCGCCGAGACCTTCCATCTGCCGATCGTCTATCTCATGGACTGCCCGGGCTTCATGATCGGCCTCGACGCTGAGAAGGCGGGGACCATCCGCCACGGCGTCCGCGCCATGGCCGCGGTCAACCAGACCAGCGTGCCCTGGTGCACCGTGATCCTGCGCAACGCCTTCGGCGTCGCCGGCGTGGTGCATCAGCCGGCCGACCGTTTCTCGATCCGCTACGCTTGGCCCTCGGCCTATTGGGGCTCGCTCCCGCTCGAAGGCGGCATCGAAGCCGCCTACCGCGCCGAGATCGACGCGGCCGAGGACAAGGCTGCGAAGCTGAAGGAAATCGAGGATCGCCTCAACAAGCTCCGCTCTCCGTTCCGTTCCGCCGAAAAATTCTGGGTCGAGGAAATCATCGACCCCAGGAAGACAAGGTCGCTGCTGTGCGAGTTCGCGCGACTGGCCGAGCCGCTGCGTAAGGTAGGGCCACCGGAGAATTTTTCGATCCGGCCATAACGCTCAACCCTCTTTTCAGAACTGTTCCACAGCGCCGCGTCTGCGGGTATGCGTCTCAACGCGGAACCCGGAACCCGCCTCGAACGTTCTTTGCTAAATCTCGCCTTTTGGTTGGGAGCGCGACCCTGCGGCCCTGCGGCGAAGCCTTGTTTAGCTATGGAACTTCAGGGGGTTCAATGAGCGATTCATCGAGCGGGGCCCAGACCAGAGACTTCGAGGATCTGCCCCGGATTTCGACCGGCAGCGATGGCCTTGACGACATTCTCTGCGGCGGGCTCGATCCCAACCGCATGTATCTGTACGAGGGTCGCCCGGGCGCGGGCAAGACCACCATGGCCCTTCAATTCCTCCTCGAGGGTGCGCGTCGCGGTGAGCGCGTGCTCTACATCTCGCTGTCCGAAACCAAGCGCGAACTGACGCTCGTTGCGCGGCGGCACGGCTGGTCGCTGGATGCCGTCGATATCTTTGAACTGGTCCCGCCGGAGACGACGCTCGATCCGGAGCGTGAACTGACCGTGTTTCATCCCGCCGAAATGGAGCTGAGCGAAACGACCGGACTGATATTCAAGGAGGTCGAACGCATCAATGCGAGCCGTGTGGTGTTGGACAGCCTGTCCGAACTGCGCCTGCTTGCTCAAAACCCGCTGCGCTACAGGCGGCAGGTCCTGGCCCTCAAGCATTTCTTCACGAATCGCAATTGCACGGTCGTCCTCCTCGACGATCTCTCTTCGTCGCAAGACGACCTCCAGCTCCATTCGATCGCGCACGGCGTGGTGATGCTCGAACAGCTCGCCATCGATTACGGCGCGGAGCGCCGGCGCCTTCGTGTGATCAAGATGCGCGGCATCCAATTTCGCGGCGGCTTCCACGATTTCACCATCGAATCAGGAGGCTTGCGGATATTCCCGCGTCTGATCGCGGCGGAACATCACAAGTCGTTCAGCAACGAACTCACGTCCAGCGGCAATGCCGAACTCGACCGGTTGCTGGGAGGCGGTCTCGAACGCGGCACCAATGCACTTCTGATCGGCGCAGCGGGTGTCGGGAAATCTTCGCTGGCGCTGAGCTATGCAATCGCGGCTGCCGAACGCAACGAGCACGCCGTGTTCTTTGCCTTCGATGAAGGGCGCGGAACGGTGGAAGCGAGGGCTCGAACCCTTGGGCTGCCTCTGCAAAGGCACGTTGACTCCGGACGTATCCGGTTTCAGCAGATTGATCCGGCCGAGCTGTCTCCCGGCGAATTCGCCGCCAATGTGAAGGAGAGCGTCGAAAAGGATAACGCCCGCATCGTCGTGATCGACAGTCTGAATGGGTATCTGAACGCGATGCCGGATGAGCGATTTCTCATCCTGCAAATGCACGAACTCCTGACTTATCTTGCGCAGCAAGGCGTGCTGACCATCCTGATCCTTGCGCAACACGGGCTGGTCGGTCCGATGGATACGCCGCTGGACATGAGCTATTTGAGCGATTCAGTGCTCATGCTGCGTTATTTCGAGGTGAACGGAACGGTGCGGCGCGCTTTGTCTGTGGTCAAGAAGCGGACCGGCAATCACGAGCATACCATCCGCGAGTTTCGCCTCAGCAGTGCCGGCATCACGCTCGGTCCCCCGCTTCGGGAGTTTAGCGGCATCTTCACCGGCACTCCGCGTTATACCGGAACGGCATTTCCGGGAGAGCCGGCGGAATGAGTGCCGACCGGGATCACTGCGTTCTCGTGTTTGCTCCGATCGGCCGCGATGGCCCGGCCTCGACCGAGCTTTTGCGTCATTCCGGTCTCGAAGCGATCAATTGTCGAATGTTTCCCGAATTGATCAGCGAGATGTCTGCCGGCGTGGGCGCCGTTTGCCTCGCCGAGGAAGGCTTGTTCGGAAGGGACACGACGCCGCTGGCACAATGGATCGAGCGGCAGCCGCCCTGGTCCGATCTTCCCTTTGTGATTCTCACCAGTCACCGGGCGCAGCCGGCGGTCGTTGCCTGGCGCCAGAGTATCGTCCAGCTCCTTCGGAACGTGTCGCTGCTTGAGCGGCCGGTTCAGCCGATCACGCTGACCAGCGCGGTCCAATCGGCGATGCGGGCACGCCGGCGGCAATATGAGATACGCAGCTTGCTCGAAGCGCGCGAGCGAACCGCTCAGCAGCTCGAAAGGCTCGTGGTCGAGCGCACCCGGGCGCTCGAGCAAGCGAACAAGCACTTGCGGCTTGAAATGGAAGAGCGCGCGCGCGTCGAAGAGACGCTTCGGCAAGCCCAAAAGATCGAAGCCATCGGACAGTTGACGGGCGGAGTAGCCCACGACTTCAACAACCTGTTGATGGTGATTTCCGGCGGCCTGGATATGCTCGACCGTCAGGCGGACCCAAATCGCCGCCGTCGTCTCATGGAAGGAATGGTCCAGGCGGCGCAGCGCGGCGCCGGCTTGACCCGGCAACTCCTGGCTTTTTCCCGCCGGCAGAAGCTCCGGCCGGAGCCTGTCGACATCGCGATGCAGATCGGCGGCATGCGCGAATTGCTCGATCGCAGTCTGAGAGGCGACGTTCACGTCGCGTTTGATTTTCCGGAAGATCTCTGGCCGGTGGAGGTCGACCCCGGCGAGCTCGAACTGGTCGTTCTCAACCTGGCGGTCAATGCCCGGGACGCGATGCCGAGCGGCGGCACGATCGTCGTCCGCGGCGAGAACCTGCCCGACCTGCACGACGAGCAGATCGAGGGCGACTATGTCCGTCTCTCGGTGGTGGACACGGGCGTTGGCATGGGCCCCGACATCCTGTCGCGGGTTTTCGAACCGTTCTTCACCACGAAGGACGTCGGCAAGGGCTCGGGACTCGGGCTCGCTCAGGTGCACGGATTTGCGACCCAGTCACGGGGAGCGGTTCGCATAAAGTCGACAGTTGGCGAGGGCAGCAGTATCGAGCTCTATCTGCCGCGATCGATGAATCTCCCGTCGCAAGAACGGCATCTCATCGACCTGAACAGGGTTCGTCCGAAGAAGGCCAGCCATGGCCAGGTCCTTCTGGTCGAAGATGATGACGAGGTCGCCGCACTCGTCAGCGAGATGCTCGCGCAGCTCGGCTATGAGGTCACGCGCGCCGCCAGCGCGGCCGCCGCTCTTGGTGCCCTCGCGGATGGTCGCCCTGTCGACATCGTGTTTTCCGACATCATGATGCCGGGTGGCATGAACGGGGTCGAGCTCGCACGAGAGATCCAGAGAAGGCGAAGCGACATCCCGGTGTTGCTGACCAGCGGATACGCCGAGGCGGCGGTTCGGGACGCCGAAAGCGCTGGTGTCCAGATCCTGCCCAAACCCTACCAGATCGAAGAACTCGCCGCAGCGCTTGGCGCCGCCAAGCAAGATTTTCAGCGCGGCACCGAGCCCGCGCGGTCCGGTGCGTCCTGAGGCCACATGCAGACCGGGCCCAGGACGGTGAGCTGCGGCGCGCACCTCTCGCGCTCGCCGGCGCGCT
The DNA here is from genome assembly GCF_055807395.1 of Bradyrhizobium sp. Kon10. NCBI lineage: Bacteria > Pseudomonadati > Pseudomonadota > Alphaproteobacteria > Hyphomicrobiales > Nitrobacteraceae > Bradyrhizobium > Bradyrhizobium sp. Kon10. Next base: position 139,194 of record NZ_JBVVOZ010000010.1, read on the forward strand.
TCAGCTGCACGGATACTGCACTGCCGAGGAAACGCGCGGATACAAGTAATAGCTCTCGCTGATCGGGACGGTCCCGGTGATCGTGTAGCCGAGGTTGGGCGTGTACTGGTACGTGACCTCGCCCAGCAGCAACGAAATGTTGGAGGGCGAGGGCGTGCCGAGGGACGTTGGCAAAGTCATCGGCTGAGCTACCGGGCGTGGGGTGCCGTTGAGTGCTTTGCTCCAGGTCACGGTCGCCTTTCCGTTGGCGTCCGTCGATACTTCCGACACGACGACTGTCGTATTCGCCGCGGCATAGGGGGCGATCGTCGCCGCCGACGCCCCAAGCATGGTGCTCAGTGATGTGTCGGTGACGCAGGCGTTCCGTGACACCATGTCCACGACCGTGTGAGCTGTTTCACTGACCTTCACGCTGATCGCCATCCCGTTCCCGAGCTCGACGCCGCCCACATAGAGCACCAGCATGAACGGCACCACGATGGCGAATTCCACCGCCGCGACGGCGCGCGTATCGACCCACAAGTTACGTATGCGATGAAGGCTTCGGCTCATGAGTTGACAAAGGCCTCGTTCATGAAAGCCGTGGACGACATCATCAGGCGGACGCTATTGCCCGGTTGGTTCGCCAGATTGAAACCGAGTGGACCCAGGAAAACCGGCCACAGATACATCACCCGCACGACAACGATGTCGCCTTGATTGCCGGGGTTGAATTGCCAGACGTTGGTCACGTTTCCCTGGCCGTCATAGGTCAGGGCTGGCAGGGCCGTGTTCGCCGAACTCCATGAGTTGGCAACCTGAACGTCGATCATCAGGCCGTTGCAGTTGAACAGGATCACGACGTTGCTGCAGACCGCCTGGGCAAATTGAGCCTGGGTCATGTTCTGGCCCTGAGCCTGTCCCGTCAGGATCGCCCGGCTCGACTGGTTCACCACCTGCTCCAGGAGCTGCTGGGCAAAGAAAACAAGGAAGGTCTGGATGAGCGCGACCAGCAAGGCGATGAACGCCGGGCCGATCAGCGCGAATTCGACCGCGGTTGCGCCCTTCCGGTCGGCACAGAACGCGCGCCAGCGGCGGCGTCTGGTGATGGGCACGGCGTGTGTGGCGGTCATGACTGCTTTCTCTATTGAGTCAGGCGGGGGTCGGACGCGACCTTGAGGAACAGAGCCTGGAGTGCGCTCGTGATGTCGCCGTTGGTCGACACCTTCGTGTACAAATCGGGCGACGAGGCGCAGGCTTGGAGATTTGTCTCGATCTGGCTGGTCGAGCCGGTGGACGTGCTGTTGAAGGGGTAGATCCAGCTATCGTACCAGGAGTTGGTTTTATGGAGCGCCGAGTCGTCATATTCGGTGTAAAGCACCGCGATGCGGATCTTCCTGTCCTTGATCGTGGTGCAAATCGTCGGATCGAGCGGCGCCTGGCAGCGCTTACCTGTGAGCGTCTTCTTGCAGGAGTTCGTGTATGGGTCGGTGGTAATATTCACGTCCTCGACGCCGTCGGTCACGAGGAAAACCACTTCCTGTGGCGTATCGTTGGCGACGTTGGTGCCGTTCCCCGGAGTGGGCATGATCTTGTTGAGACCGCTCAATGCGCCCGCGATGCTGGTGTCGGCGTCGCTGTTATTGTTCGTCGATGTCAGCCAGTTGTTCTTGTAGACTGGCAAGACCGCAATGTTGTTGGCATAACTCTGGATGGTCGCGACCGTGTAGCTGGTCGTCGAGTTGGGCGTCACGGGAGTTCGCACCACCCCCGGTTTTCCGGACGGCGCGAAGATCGGCGAGCTGCTGTTCAACTGATAATCGAACGAATAGATCGCAAGCCCATAAGTATTTCGATTGGTGGTCGACACGCTTTGGGCGGTACTGATCAGGGATTTGACGGCCAGCGCTACACGATCGATGCGTAACGTGACGCCAAGATTGATGGCAAGCTGGTAGTTATCAATCCCGCCTGGATTGCCCAGATTGTCAGCCGCAGGATTGGTTTCGTGGCATGCGAAACCGCACCCTTTGGTGCCGTTTGAGTCGACCTGCTTTTGCGTGTTGGCGATCAGCTTGTTGATGTCGTCCGATGTTGCGCCGATCGCCATCGAAGGCGAGTCGTCCAGCAAGAGATAGAAATTGATGTTGGGCGCGCCCTGGTTGCGTGCCGAGGACTGACCTGTGAACGGCCAGCTTGCCTGTTTGAGCAGGTTCGGGAAGGCATTGGTCGCGGTCGCGTTGTAGCAGACCTGGACGTTGCGAACGACCTGGTTGTTCGAGTTGACGGGGTCAGCATAGACTGTGTCGGTGCCGGGGCAGGCGGCGTAGGTACAGTAGCCTGTTGTGGAATCGGGTTTGCTGCAATTGACCGCGACCGTGAGAGTTGGCTGTCCCGGCAAGTTGTTGTTGCTCACCAGAGTGTTCGCAGTGATGTTGAAGACGTTCTTCGCTGCGGTCTGGGCCGCCTGCGGGCTCTGCTGCATCATCGCCGAAGTGACGGTGGCGACGGCGGCAGCGTCGGCGGCGGAGTCGAGGTTGACCTTCATGTGCTGCGTATGAGTGTAGTCCAGCGCCATGCCCAGCAGAAAGACGGTCGGCACCATCACAAGTCCAAAGATCACGGCGACGTTGGCCTTGCGATCTCTGGCAAAACGATACAACCAAGCACGGAGCATGATCTTCATCCCAATCGCCGTCGGACTTGGCAGAGGCAATTTCTCTGGCCTATCAAGGATCGAGGACCGGCGAACGCGACCGGGCGACCTCTGCCGACCTCTCAGCAGAGCGGAACTTTGAAGATCGCCTGTTAAGTAAAGCTTACGCGGATCGCGCGAACACGGGCCCCCGAAAATCCGCGGTTGCCGGATCGAGCGGCATCATTAACCAAAGCTTAAGGCGTCAGGAAAATTGAAGCGACTTGCCTCGCCAGGCGGCATGCTGGTTCTCCCTCCCCGGGAAGAACCGAGAGAGGGAGCACAGAGTTACGAGCTGTAAACCGTCCGGCGCGGCTGGGCGCGGAGTGTAGGAGCCCTGAACCAGCTCGCGCCGGCCCGGTCACGCGGGCCGCTCATGCCATCGCAGGCTTCGCTTGCGGCTTTGGTTGTCGCGACAGCCCGAGCACGATCAGCGACGCGAACACGCAGAGCGCACCCGCAACGAAGAAGGCGGGGAGATAGCTCTGGAGCAGCGTCCGCGACAGGCCCGCGCCGAACGCCGCAGTGCCGGCGCCAAGCTGATGGCCCGCAAAAATCCAGCCGAACACCAGATTGGCGCGCTCGGGTCCGAACTTCTGCGCGGTCAGCCGCACGGTCGGCGGCACGGTCGCGATCCAGTCGAGCCCGTAGAACATCGCGAAGATCGACAGGCCGTAGAACGAGAAATCGCTGAAGGGGAGGAAGATCAGCGATAGCCCGCGCAGCCCGTAGTACCAGAACAGGAGGTAGCGATTGTCGTAGCGGTCCGACAGCCAGCCCGACATGATGGTGCCGAAGAAGTCGAAGATGCCCATGGCGGCGAGCAGGCTCGCGGCCTGCACCTGCGGGATGCCGAAATCGAGACACATCGGGATCAGATGCACCTGGACCAGGCCGTTGGTCGAGGCGCCGCAGACGAAGAAGGTCGCAAACAGGATCCAGAACGCACTCGACTTCGAGGCGTCGCGCAGCGTGCCCAACGCCACGGCCGTGATCGAGCCATGGCTGACTGGAGGCGCGGGCAGGGGCTCGGTACCTTCGTCGCCGTGCGGGCGCAGGCCCACATCGCTCGGACGGTCGCGCATCAAAAGCAGCACCGCCAGTGCGGAAACGCCGAGCATGATGCAGACGAAGCCGAGCGCAAGCCGCCAGCCATAGCGCTCCGTGAGGCTCGCCAGCAGCGGCAGGAATACGAGTTGGCCGGTGGCGACGCTCGCGGTCATGATGCCGATCACGAGCCCGCGGCGCGCTGCGAACCAGCGCGTGGCGATGGTTGCACCCAGCACCAGCGCGGTCATGCCGGTGCCGAGGCCGATCACGACACCCCACAAAGCGACGAGCTGCCAGACCTCCGTCATGCCGAGCGAGGCCACCAGCGCCGAGACGACGATGAGCTGGGCGGTGAGCGTGACGTTGCGCAGGCCGTAACGGTTGAGCAGCGCCGCAGCGAACGGCGCCATCAGCCCGAACAGGATGAAGCGGATCGAGAGCGCGGACGAGATCTGCGCCGTGCTCCAGCCGAATTCCTTTTGCAGGGGAACGATGAACACGCCGGGCGCGCCGACCGTGCCGGCGCTGATCAGGGCGGCGAAGAAGGTCACGCCGACCATCACCCAGCCATAGTGAATATTGCGGCGGCCGAGTGCTGCCGCGAGCCAGTTCGAGATCATTGGGCCTCAATATTGCTGGGCAGGCGTGAAGAGGACCTGCGCGAGCTTGCAGAATGGCATGGGAATCGTCTGTCGAAAATGACAGACTTCCCTCATTTTCTGACGTTTACGTCGGGACGTCAGATGCGCTCTACGGCAATCGCGGTAGCTTCTCCGCCACCAATACAAAGCGCGGCGACGCCGCGCTTGAGGTTCTTCGCCTCGAGCGCATGCAGCAGCGTCACGATCAGTCGTGCGCCGGTGGCCCCGATCGGATGGCCGAGCGCGCAGGCACCGCCGTTGACGTTCAGCTTGTCGCGGGGAATGCCGAGATCGCGCTGCGCCGCCATCGCCACCACGGCAAACGCCTCGTTGATCTCGAACAGGTCGACATCGGCGGCGTTCCAGCCCACCTTGTCGAGCAGCTTGCGGATCGCCGGGATCGGCGCCGTGGTGAACCATTGCGGCTCCTGGCTGTGGGTCGCATGGCCCTTGATCACCGCGAGCGCCGGCAGGCCGTTGCGATCCGCGAGCGACCGCTTCGTCAGCACCAGCGCCGCGGCGCCGTCCGCATTCGCCGACGACGCGGCGGGCGTGATGGTGCCATTGGCTCGGAACGCAGCCTTCAGTCCGGGGATTTTTGCCGGATCGACCTTCAGCGGATGCTCGTCGTTGGCGACGATGCGCGGTCCGGCCTTCTCGGTCAGCGTGATCGGCGCGATCTCCGCCTTGAACGCCCCACCCTCGACCGCGCTGCGTGCGCGGGTAAGCGTTTCCATCGCATAGGCGTCCTGGTCCTTGCGGGTGAACTGGTACGCCTCCGCCGTGGCCTCGCCGAAATCGCCCATGGAACGGCCGGTCTCGTAAGCGTCCTCCAGCCCGTCCATCATCATGTGGTCGATGATACGGTCATGGCCGGCGCGATAGCCGCCGCGTGCCTTTGCCAGCAGATAGGGCGCGTTGCTCATGCTCTCCATGCCGCCGGAGACGACGATCTCGGCCGAGCCCGCACGAATGATGTCGTGCGCCAGCATGGTCGCTTTCATGCCGGAACCGCAGACCTTGTTCACGGTGGTGGCGCCGGTCGCGTCGGGAAGTCCGGCCGCGCGCGCGGCCTGCCGCGCCGGTGCCTGACCCTGCCCGGCAGGGAGGACGCAACCCATGAAGACCTCGTCGACCTTCTCAGGCGCGAGCTTTGCCCGGTCCAGCGCAGCGCCGATCACATGCGAACCGAGCTTGTGTGCGGCCAGTGGCGACAGCTCGCCCATGAAGCGGCCGAGCGGGGTACGGGCGGCGGAAACGATGACGACGGGATCGGCGGCTTCGGCCATGGCGAGGCTCCCTGACGATGATGTAAGATTATAATCATCATATGATGCGGCGCAAAAAAAGCAACTGCGCCCGGCATGAGAAATTGTCGTGGTTCGGATGAGATTTGGTCGTTCGATCGGAGGAGGCGGAGAACTCTACCGCTTCCGATCCACAAACGCCTGCATCAGCCGCGTCGGCTCATCCGTCAGGAACGACTCGCCGAAGATTTTGACGCTCAAGTTCACCGACTCCGTCAGCGGCAGTTCCTCCCATTGCCGCAGCAGCGCCTTCTGCGACCGCAACGCCTCGGGGCCGCATGCGAGCAGCGCGGTCACGGTGTGCTCGACAGCGGCATCCAGCCCGCCCTCCGGCGCGACCTTGTCGACCAGTCCCCAGGCCAGCGCCGTGGGCGCGTCGATATTTTCGGCCGTCATGACCAGCCAGCGCGCGCGGGCCCAGCCGATCAGGCGCGGCAATAGCGCCGCATGAATGACGGAGGGGATGCCGACGCGCACCTCCGGCATGCCGAAATGCGCATCATGGGCCGCGATGCGGAAGTCACAGGCGGCCGCCACTTCGAGCCCGCCGCCGAGGCACCAGCCGGGCATGCGCGCGATCACGGGAGCAGGGAACGCGCGCACGGCTTCGCAGAGATCGCGCAGGCGAGTAATAAAGGCTTCCGCTGATGTCTGGTCGAGCCTGGCCATCTCCTTGATGTCGGCGCCGCCGATCATGCTCTTCTCGCTCTCGCCACGCAGCACCACGACGCGGATGCTGCGGTCGGAAGCGAGCTGCTGCAAGCCTTGGCGGACAGCATCGGTGACGGGCGAGCCCAGAATGTTGAGCGGGCCGGCGTTGCAGATCGTGACGTGAACGACGCCACGTGCGTCGCGCGTCACGCCGCAGTGCTGATTGAGCATTTCCATCGTGAGATCCCGAAGTTTCGTGGACGTGTGCAGGCGCACCAGTCGGGATCACTTCCGGGCCGAAACGCGCTCTTTGTCAAGCGGGCAGGGAATGCAGTTGTCGGCGCGAACTCCGTCCTATAGCATGACGCATATCATACAAATGGCGTCCCATGACCGAAAACGAACAAGTCGAGCTGTTTTCGCCCGAGCGCAGGCGCGAGCGCGTTGTGGATTGGCAGGTGCCCGGGCCGGTTGCAAAAGCGGCCATGGGCCTTTCGGGAATGGACGCGATGCTCGCACTCCGCGACGGACGGCTGCCGCCGCCGCCGTTCATCAAGCTGATCGGCCTCACAATGACGGTGGTCGAGCCCGGCCGGATCGTCATGGAACTGGAGCCGCGCCAAGACCTCGAAAATACCATCGGGCTCCTGCACGGCGCGTGCAGTGCACGCAACGGCAACCTTTTCCATGATCGGCAACGATTTTACAGGGAATTAATCCGCCCTTGGCGCGATATCCGTGTTATTAGATGACCTTCGACATTCAATGAGAGCCGCATGCGCTATTCCCCGGAACACAAGCAGGAAACCCACGACCGCATCGTGAAGAAGGCGTCCGTGCGGTTGCGCGAAAAGGGCGCCCATGGCATCGGCGTCGCCGACCTCATGAAAGAGGCGGGCCTGACCCATGGTGGCTTCTACGCGCATTTCGATTCCCGTGAGGCGCTGGTGATCGAGGCGTTTGGCTACGCCATGGACCGCTCGATGGAGCATTGGCGCAAGCAATCCGGCCAGGTCGCGCCGGAGAAGCAGCTCAGCCAGATCGTCGAGACCTATCTCTCCACGCTGCATCGCGACGATCCCGGCCATGGCTGCTCGATCCCTTCGCTCGGCGCCGAGATCTCCCGCGAGAGCCCGAAGACGCGGAAAGCTTTTGCCGGCAAGCTCGACGAGATGATCGAGATGATAACCGACTATATCCCCAATCTGCCACGCAAAGCCGCGCGCAAGCAGGCGATCGCGACGCTGGCGACGATGGCCGGCACCATGCTGCTGGCGCGGATCGCGGGGACCGGCGAGCTGTCCGACGAGGTGCTCAAGGCCGGCAAGGAGAATGCGCTCGACGCCGCGAAGCGTGAGCCGAAGCTGACGGCTGCGAAGAAGCCGAAGCAGGGCTAGCTGCCGTAGGGTGGGCAAAGGCGCTCTTGCGCCGTGCCCACCATTCCTCCACGATCGCGGCTGACGTGGTGGGCACGCTCCGCTTTGCCCACCCTACAAATTCTTCGCTTTGCCCACGAGAGCGGTACTTCACTGCCCCGCAAACAACGCCCGCTCGCGCTCGACGATCTCGCCGATGTAATCCGCCACCGCCCTGATCCGCGCAAGATCCTTGCTGTCGGCGTGCATCAGCATCCAGAAGGTGCGGGTGATCGAAACCTCCTCGGGCAGCACCGGCACGAGCTGCGGATAGTCGGTCGCCATGAAGTGCGGCAACACGGCGATGCCGAAGCCTGCGAGCGTGGCATTGAGCTGTGCGATCAGATTGGCGCTGCGCAGACGTGCGGAGATCCGCGGTGAGACCTGCGGCAAATAGTCGAGCTCGGGCGTGAACAGGAGTTCCTCGATGTAGCCGACGAAACGATGTTGCGGCAGCACCTCGCGCGAGACGATTTTGGGGAAGCGGTCGAGATAGCCGGGGGCAGCATAGAGCCCAAGCCGATAGTCGAGCAGCTTGCGGCCGACGATGCGGCCTTCCTTCGGCATCGTCAGGCTGATCGCGATATCGGCCTCGCGCTTGGAGAGGCTGAACAGCCGCGCGGTCGCCACCAGTTGCAGATCGAGATCGGGATACCGGTCGGCGAACGGCGCCAGCCGCGGCGCCAGGAACGCGGTGCCGAAGCCGTCGGGCGCGCCGATCCGCACCGTGCCGGTCAGCCGCGCCACCGATCCCCCGACCTGCTCCTGGTTGGCAACGATGGTCGATTCCATCGCCTCCGCGCTGTCGGCGACGCGCTGGCCGGCTTCGGTGAGGAGGTAGCCGGTTTTGCGGCGGTCAAACAGCTTGGCCGAAAGCTGCTTTTCCAGCCGGTCGACGCGGCGGATCACGGTCGCATGGTCGACGCCGAGCTGCTTTGCCGCAGCCGACACCGAGCCGCCCCGCACGATGGCCAGCACGAAGCGGAAGTCGTCCCAGTCGATGTGACCTTGATCCAGCATTTTCGCACATCTAAGGTGCATTATCTCAGACTTGAATCCTATAAAATGCAGGTCGATAGGATTTGTCAAAGCGATCAGGCTGGCCTTAAGGAGATCATTCCATGCGTTCAATCGGACATTTCATCGGTGGCAAGGAGGTCAAGGGCACCTCGGGCCGCACCGCCGACGTTTTCGAGCCGATGACCGGTGACGTGCAGGCCAAGGTCGCGCTGGCGTCCAAGGCCGAAGTCCGCGCCGCTGTGGAGAACGCCCGCGCCGCGCAGCCGGAATGGGCCGCGACCAACCCGCAGCGCCGTGCCCGCGTCATGACGAAATTCGTCGAGCTGGTGCAGCGCGACTACGGCAAGCTCGCCGAGCTGCTCGCGCGTGAGCACGGCAAGACCGTGCCCGACGCCAAGGGTGACATCCAGCGCGGCCTCGAGGTTGCAGAATTCGCCTGCGGCATCCCGCATCTGATGAAGGGCGAGTACACCGAAGGCGCCGGCCCCGGCATCGACATCTATTCCATGCGCCAGGCGCTCGGCGTCGTCGCAGGCATCACGCCGTTCAACTTCCCGGCGATGATCCCGATGTGGAAGTTCGCGCCCGCGATCGCTTGCGGCAACGCGTTCATCCTCAAGCCGTCGGAGCGCGATCCCGGCGTGCCGATGATGCTGGCCGCACTGATGATCGAGGCCGGGCTGCCGGCCGGCATCCTCAACGTCGTCAACGGCGACAAGGAAGCGGTCGACGCCATCCTCGACGATCCCGATATCAAGGCCGTCGGCTTCGTCGGCTCCACGCCGATCGCGCAGTACATCTACGATCGCGCAGCCCAGACCGGCAAGCGCTGCCAATGTTTTGGCGGGGCCAAGAACCACGCCATCATCATGCCCGACGCCGACATGGACCAGGCGGTCGACGCGCTGATCGGTGCCGGCTACGGCTCCGCCGGCGAGCGCTGCATGGCCGTCTCGGTCGCCGTGCCCGTCGGCAAGACCACAGCCGACCGGTTGATGGACAAGCTGATCCCGCGCGTCGAATCGCTCAAGATCGGCACCTCGATCGACCCCTCCGCCGATTACGGCCCGCTGGTGACGCGCGAGGCGGTCGAGAAGGTCAAGGGCTACATCGACATCGGCATCAAGGAAGGCGCGACGCTCGCCGTCGACGGCCGCGGCTTCAAGATGCAGGGTTACGAGAACGGCTTCTATCTCGGCGGATCGCTGTTCGACAACGTCACCAAGGACATGCGGATCTACAAGGAAGAGATCTTCGGCCCCGTGCTCTCCGTGGTGCGTGCGCACGACTACAAGGAAGCGCTGGCGCTGCCGTCCGAGCATGACTACGGCAACGGCGTTGCGATCTTCACCCGCGACGGCGACGCCGCGCGCGATTTCGCGGCCAAGGTCAATGTCGGCATGGTCGGCATCAACGTGCCGATCCCGGTGCCGATCGCGTACTACACGTTCGGCGGCTGGAAGAAGTCGGGTTTTGGCGATCTCAACCAGCACGGCCCGGACTCGATCCGCTTCTACACCAAGACCAAGACGGTGACCTCGCGCTGGCCGTCCGGCGTGAAGGAAGGCGCGGAGTTCTCGATCCCGCTGATGAAGTAATTTCCTCGTCATTGCGAGGAGCCCTTGCGACGAAGCAATCCAGGATCTTTCCGCGGACACAGTCTGGATTGCTTCGCTTCGCTCGCAATGACGAGAGAAAGATGAGCAGCCCAGCATGCAGTTCGCTCTGAACGAGGATCAGGTCGCGGTTCGCGACATGGCGTTGGCGTTTGCGGCTTCGAGGATCGCGCCGCACGCGCTGCGCTGGGACGAGGAGAAGCACTTTCCCGTCGACGTCATGCGCGAAGCCGCGACGCTCGGCATGGGCGGCATCTATATCCGCGACGATGTCGGCGGCTCCGCCATGACCCGGTTCGACGCGGCGCTGATTTTTGAAGCGCTGGCGACGGGCTGCCCGACCACCTCGGCCTTCATCTCGATCCACAACATGGCGTCCTGGATGATCGATGCCTATGGCAGCGACACCCAGCGCCACACATGGCTGCCAAAACTCTGCACCATGGAGTTGATCGCGAGCTACTGCCTGACCGAGCCGGGCGCAGGCTCGGATGCGGCGGCGCTGCGCACCCGCGCGGTGCGCGATGGCGATCATTACGTCCTCAACGGCCAGAAGCAGTTTATTTCCGGCGCGGGCGGTACCGATCTGCTGGTCACGATGGTGCGCACCGGCGGCGACGGTCCCGGCGGCATTTCGACGCTGGTGATCGACGGCAACACACCAGGCGTGTCGTTTGGCGCCAACGAGCGCAAGATGGGCTGGAATGCGCAGCCGACTCGCGCGGTGATGTTCGAGAATGCGCGCGTGCCTGTCGAAAACAGGCTGGGTGAGGAGGGCATCGGCTTCAAGATCGCGATGGCCGGCCTCGACGGCGGTCGCCTCAACATCACGGCCTGCTCGCTGGGCGGCGCCCAGACCGCGCTCGACAAGGCGCGCAGCTACATGAAGGAGCGCAAGGCGTTCGGGAAACGTCTCGATGAATTCCAGGCGCTGCAATTTCGTCTCGCCGATATGGCGATCGAGCTCGAGGCCGCGCGCACTTTCCTGTGGCGCGCCGCGGCGGCGCTGGACCGCAAGGACCCTGATGCCACCATGCTCTGTGCCATGGCCAAGCGGTTCGGCACCGATGCCGGTTTCGAAGTCGCCAATCAGGCGCTCCAGCTTCACGGCGGCTATGGCTATCTCAGCGAATACGGCATCGAGAAGATCGTGCGCGATCTGCGCGTGCACCAGATCCTCGAAGGCACCAATGAAATCATGCGGCTCATCGTGGCGCGCAAATTGATCGAGGGCGCGCGATGAGTTCGGTGGAAGAGGGCGATCTGGTCGCCCGTGTCGAGGGCGCGGGCGGGATCATCAGGCTCAATCGTCCGAAGGCCATCAATGCCGTGACGCTGGAGATGTTTCGCGACATCGAGAAGGCGCTCGATCGCTTCGAGGCCGATCCGGGCGTCGCCGTGATCCTGCTGGAAGGTGCCGGCGAGCGCGGGCTCTGCGCCGGCGGCGATATCCGTGCGCTCTGGGAAAGCTCGAAGGTTCACGGCGACCTCGGCAAGATTTTGTGGCGCGAGGAATACATCCTCAACGCCCGGATCAAGACGTTTCCGAAGCCCTATGTTGCTTTCATGGACGGCATCGTGATGGGCGGTGGCGTCGGCCTGTCCGCGCATGCGAGCCATCGCGTGGTCACCGATCGCACCAAGCTCGCAATGCCTGAGGTCGGGCTCGGCTTCTTCCCGGATGTTGGCGGCACTTGGTTGTTGTCGCGCTCCCCCGGCGAGATCGGCACTTATTTCGGCCTCAGCGGCCAGACCATGAATGGCCCCGATGCGATCCACGCGAAGTTCGCCGATGCGGTGGTGCCGGCGGCCAAATGGCCGGAGTTGCGCGAGGCGCTGACCAGGGTTCGTCAAGGCGCGACGGCCGCAGAGGTCAGCAAGCTCATCAAAGGCTTTGCCACCGGTGAGACCGCCGGACCGGTCGCCGCAAAACAGCCGATCATCGACGCGCTGTTCGGCTTCGACCGCATGGAGGATATTCTTGCGGCGCTCGAGCGCGACGGCTCGGAGTTTGCGCTCGCAACGCTGAAAACGCTCAACGAAAAATCGCCGCGTGGGATGGTGGTGACGCTGAAACTGCTGCGGCTGGCGCGCACTGCGTCGAGCCTTGAAGAATGTCTGGTGCGCGAGTATCGCGCCGCGCTGGAGGTTTTTCGCAGCGATGATTTTCGCGAAGGCGTGCGCGCCGCCGTGATCGACAAGGACCGCAAGCCGGCCTGGTCGCCGCCGCGGATCGAGGACGTCACGCCGGAGATGCTGGCGCCGTATCTCGCCGGGATTGGCGCCGACGAACTGAAGTTCAACTAAACAACGAACTGCATCACGGGAGGACACGAAGATGGCCACGATCGCATTTATCGGTCTCGGCAACATGGGCGGCCCGATGGCGGCCAATCTGGTCAAGGCCGGCCACAAGGTGGTGGCGTTCGACCTCGTCGAAGCCTCGCGGGTGCAAGCCAGGGCCGACGGCGCCGGCATCGCGGACAGTGCAGCTGGGGCGGTGACGGGCGCCGATGTCGTCGTCACCATGCTGCCGGCCGGCAAGCACGTGCTCGGCGTCTGGAACGAGGTCATTCCCGCCATGACAAAGGGCGCGCTGATTATCGATTCGTCCACCATCGACGTCGAGAGCGCGCGGCAGGCGCATGCGCTCGCCGGCAGGCACGGCGTGCTGTCGGTGGACGCGCCGGTGTCCGGCGGCACCGGTGGCGCTAAGGGCGCGACGCTCACCTTCATGTGCGGCGGCGAGGAGAACGCGTTCGCGGCGGCCAAGCCGGTGCTGGAGAAGATGGGCAAGAAGATCGTTCATTGCGGCGGCGCCGGTGCGGGGCAGGCCGCGAAAATCTGCAACAACATGATCCTCGGCATTTCCATGATCGCGGTCAGCGAAGCCTTTGCGCTGGCCGAGAAGCTCGGCCTCTCGCATCAGGCGCTGTTCGATGTCGCCTCGACGTCGTCGGGCCAGTGTTGGTCGCTGACGACCTATTGTCCGGTGCCGGGGCCGGTGCCGACCTCGCCCGCCAACAACGACTACAAGCCGGGCTTTGCGTCCGCCCTGATGGTCAAGGACCTGACGCTGGCGCAGGACGCGGCCAATGCCGCGGGTGCTTCGACCCCGCTCGGTCAGCATGCGCAGGAGATCTATCAGGCCTTCGATAAGGCCGGCCACGGCGGGGTGGATTTTTCCGGAATTATCAAGCACGTTCGCAGCCTCGCTGGAAAGTAGCGAGGCTTTGCCCGTAGCCCGGATGGAGCGAAGCGAAATCCGGGACAGCTGCTTCCAATTGCGTAGCCGTTCCGGGATTGCGCTTCGCTCCATCCGGGCTACGCTCAAGATCATTTTGACGGGCTTGGACCATGACGACATTTCAGGAAGCGCGCGCGTTTCTGCTTGAGAACCGCACGGATTACGACGCCGCGGTCGAAGGGTTTCGCTGGCCCGATCCGGTTCCCTTCAATTGGGCGCTCGACTGGTTCGACGCCGAGCTGGCGGGGAATGCGGAGAGCAAGGTTCGCCCTGCGCTCTGGATCGTCGATGCCGCGCAAGACCGCCAGACAAAACTGTCCTTCGGGGCGCTATCGCGCCGTTCCAACCAGGTCGCAAACTTCCTTCACGCGCAGGGCTTGAAGCGCGGCGACCATCTCCTGCTGCTGCTCGGCAATGTCGTGCCGCTGTGGGAGACCATGCTGGCCGCGATCAAGCTCGGCGTCGTCGTCATTCCCGCCACAACGCTGCTCACCGCCGATGAACTCCGCGACCGGCTCGATCGCGGCAAGGCGAAGGCGGTGGTGGCCGCGCAGGATCAAGTCGCGAAATTCGCGAGCCTCGGGGCCGAAAACATCGTGCGCATCGTGGTCGGCGCAGCGTCCGACGGCTGGCTTTCGTACAACGATGCGGCGAAAGCGCCGGAGAGCTTTGCGCCGGACGGCCCGACGAACGCCGACGACCCCATGCTGCTCTATTTCACCTCGGGCACGACGGCCAAACCAAAGCTCGTCCTGCACAGTCAGCGCAGCTATCCTGTCGGCCATCTCTCCACCATGTACTGGATCGGGCTGAAGCCCGGAGATGTTCACCTCAACATTTCGTCGCCCGGCTGGGCCAAGCACGCCTGGAGCTGCTTCTTCGCACCGTGGAACGCCGGCGCCACCGTGTTCGTGGTCAACCAACCGCGTTTCGATGCCAAGGCACTGCTTACAACCATCGGCCGCTGCGGCGTCACCACGTTGTGCGCGCCGCCGACGGTGTGGCGGCTGTTCATCCAGGAGAACCTCGCGGCGTTCAAGGTCGCCTTGCGCGAGGTCTGCGGTGCCGGCGAGCCGCTCAATCCGGAAGTGATCGATCAGGTGCAGGCGGCCTGGGGGCTCGCCATCCGGGACGGCTACGGCCAAACTGAAACCACCGCGCTGGCCGGCAACTCGCCGGGCCAGAAGATCAAGATCGGCTCGATGGGGCGCCCGCTGCCGGGCTACCGCGTGCAGGTCAGCGATGCCGACGGCAACCCCGCCAAGGAAGGCGAGGTGGCGTTGCTCTTGGGCAGTGATCGTCCCGCCGGCCTGATGCAAGGCTACCAGGACGACGACGGCATGCTCTCCGGCGCCGAAGGCGAGCTCTATCGTAGCGGCGATGTCGTGTTCGAGGACGACGACGGCTATCTCACCTTCGTCGGCCGCTCCGACGACGTGTTCAAATCATCCGACTATCGCATCAGCCCGTTCGAGCTGGAGAGCGTGCTGCTCGAGCACGAACTCATCGCCGAGGCCGCTGTGGTGCCGAGCCCTGATCCGATCCGCCTCGCGATCCCCAAGGCCTTCGTGCTGCTGATTTCGGGTGCCGAGCGGAGCCCGGAAACCGCGCTGTCCATCTTCAGGCATCTGCACACGCGCCTTGCGCCGTTCAAACGGATCCGTCGGCTCGAAATCGTCACCGAGCTGCCAAAGACCATCTCGGGAAAGATCCGCCGCGTGCAGCTACGCCGTCTCGAGCGCGACGACGACCGCAACGATCCCCTGCGCGGCCGCGAATTCCGCGAAGAGGATTTTCCGGAGTTGCCGAAAGCCAGGGGTGAGAGCTAAGTGAACATACAAAGATCGTCATTCCGGGGCGCGCGAAGCGCGAGCCCGGAATCCATTTCGCAACGAACTCTGCGGCACGATGGATTCCGGGCTCGATGCTCCGGGCCGCACTTGCGCGGTCCCGTCGCATCGCCCCGGAATGACGGCACCAGGAGCTATCAATGAACGAAGTCTGGAAAAAACCGCCGATCACGTTGGACGCCTATCGGGCCATGGTCGGCAACGAGATCGGGGTGTCCTCATGGCACCTGGTCGACCAGCCGCGTATCGACAGCTATGCCGACGTGATCGAGGATCATCAGTTCATCCATGTCGATCCCGTGCGCGCAAAGAAGGAGACCGCCTTCGGCACCACCATCGCGCACGGCTTCCTGACGATGTCGCTGCTGTCGATCATGTCCTACGAGGTGATGCCGGTGATTGCCGGCACCACGATGGGCGTCAATTACGGTTTCGACAAGCTCCGCTTCATCTCGCCGGTGCGTTCGGGCAAGCGCGTCTGCGGCCGTTTCGTGCTGGCGGAAGCCAAATTGCGCAAACCCAATGAATTGCAGTCGCGCACCAACGTCACGGTGGAGATCGAGGGCGAAGACAAGCCGGCGCTGGTCGCAGACTGGCTCGGGTTGATCTATTTTGCGTAAGCTGTACCGGGCTTGACCCGGCTCTTCATCGCTGCTCAAAAAGCTACCGAAAGCGCGATCTTACCCTCTCCCCTTGTGGGAGAGGGTGGCTTCGCGAAAGCGAAGACGGGTGAGGGGTATCTCTCCGCGGACTCGCCTGCGGAGATAACCCCTCATCCGGCGCTTCGCGCCACCTTCTCCCGCAAGGGGAGAAGGAACAAGAAGCAGGAACTGCACAATGGCAATCAGGTTTGATGGACGCGTCGCCATCGTCACCGGCGCAGGCAATGGCCTCGGACGGGCGCATGCGCTGGGATTGGCGAGCCGCGGCGCAAAAGTCGTGGTCAATGATTTCGGCGGCGCGCGCGACGGCAGTGGCGGCTCGCTCTCGCCGGCGGAAGCCGTGGTCGAGGAGATCCGCAAAGCGGGCGGCACGGCGATGGCCGACGGCGCCGATGTCTCCAATTTCGAGCACGTCACCGCCATGGTCGAGCGCGCCACCAAGGAGTGGGGCAGCGTCGATCTCTTGTGCGCCAATGCCGGCATCTTGCGCGACAAGTCGTTCGGCAAGATGGAAGCGGCCGATTTCCAGAAGGTGCTCGACGTGCACCTCGTCGGCACCTTCTACTGCTGCAAGGCGGTCTGGGCCGGCATGCGCGACCGCAACTACGGCCGCATCGTGCTGACCACGTCCTCCTCCGGACTTTACGGTAATTTCGGCCAGGCCAATTACGGCGCGGCGAAGTCCGGCATGGTGGGCCTGATGAACGTGCTCGCCGAAGAGGGTCGCAAGACCAACATCCGCGTCAACATCATCTCGCCGACGGCTGCGACCCGCATGACCGAGGAGCTGCTGCCGCCGCAGGCGCTGCAATTGATGAAGCCGAACGCGATCACGCCTGCTGTCGAATATATGCTGAGCGAGGATGCGCCGACCCGCACCATCATGGGCGCGGGCGCAGGCTCCTTCGCCGTGATCAAGATTGTCGAGAGTGAGGGCATCAACCTGCCGGAGGCCGAATGGACGCCGGATGCGATCGCCGCGCACTTCGCGGAGATCAGCGACATGTCGAAGGCGAAAGCGCTGGCGGGAGCGTTCGAGCAGACGCAGAAATATGTAGGGCAGGCTGCGGCACGGGCGGGCATCAAGCTGTAGCGCGTCTGTCATTCCGGGGCGCCCGAAGGGCGAGCCCGGAATCCATCGTGCAGCAATATCCGTGGCCTAATGGATTCCGGGCTCGCGCCCAAGCGGGCGCGCCCCGGAATGA
The DNA here is from genome assembly GCF_055807395.1 of Bradyrhizobium sp. Kon10. NCBI lineage: Bacteria > Pseudomonadati > Pseudomonadota > Alphaproteobacteria > Hyphomicrobiales > Nitrobacteraceae > Bradyrhizobium > Bradyrhizobium sp. Kon10. The sequence goes on from NZ_JBVVOZ010000010.1 coordinate 156,532, forward strand.
CAGACATTCTTGTGGCGCGAATCTGGCCTAAACTCCCGCCATGACCACAACCCATACCCACGTCGCAATCATCGGTGCCGGTCCCGCCGGCCTGATGGCGGCGGAGGTGCTGGCGCAGGGTGGCGCCTGCGTCACCGTCTACGACGCCATGGCGTCAGCGGGCCGCAAATTCCTGATGGCCGGCCGTGGCGGTCTCAATCTGACCCACAGCGAGCCGCTGCCGGAGTTCATGGCGCGTTATCGCGACGCGGCGCCGATGCTGAAGGCGGCAATCGACGCGTTTCCACCCCACGCGCTGCGCGCCTGGAGCGAGGCGCTCGGCGAGCCGACCTTCGTCGGCACCAGCGGACGTGTGTTTCCGAAAGCGTTCAAGGCGTCACCCTTGCTGCGTGCCTGGCTGCGCCGGCTCGATGCCGGCGGCGTGCGGTTTGCCTTTCGCCATCGCTGGAGCGGCTGGGATGAAGCGGGGCAGCTGCTGTTTCACGCCACCGACGGTCAACAGGCGATTGAGGCCAAGGCAACGGTGCTTGCGCTTGGCGGCGCAAGCTGGCCGCGGCTCGGATCGGATGGTGGCTGGGTCGACATCCTCCGGGCAAAAGGTATTGCTATCTCAAAACTGCGGCCTGCCAATTCCGGCTTCACGGTTGCGTGGTCGGAGGTTTTCCGTGACCGTTTCGAGGGCCAGCCGCTCAAGGGCGTGGCGCTGACGATCGGTGCACACACGGTGCGCGGCGAAGCCATGATCACCCGCACCGGTATCGAAGGTGGCGCGATCTATGCGCTCTCCGCGGAGTTGCGCGAGGCGGTGCTGGGTCTCGGCCAGGCGACGCTGACGATTGCGTTGCGGCCCGACCTCGACATCGCGGCTCTATCCGAGCGCCTGTCAGGCACGCGCGGCAAGCAATCGCTCGCGAACTTCCTGCGCAAGGCGGCGCAGGTGTCGCCGGTCGGCATCGGCCTGATGCAGGAGGCCGCCATCGCGTCAGGCCGGCCGCTCGCCTCGTTCTCGCCGGCGGATCTCGCGAACCTGATCAACGCAATTCCGGTTCAGCTCACCGGCGTCGCCGCGATCGATCGGGCGATCTCGACCGCAGGCGGAATAACTTTTGAGGAGCTCGACGCGCATTTCATGCTGCGCCGCCTGCCCGGCGTGTTCGCGGCCGGCGAGATGCTGGACTGGGAAGCGCCGACCGGCGGCTATCTGCTGCAGGCATCATTCGCGACCGGGCGCGCCGCGGGGCAGGGCGTCTTGCGATGGCTTTCGCAATCGCCATCATGACGTGCCGGTCCGGGTGATGAGATCCGTCAGCAGCCCGAGCGCACCAAAACTCGCCGCCACCGCGCAGACCGTCGTCCACCCGCCAAAGCTCCAGGCCACCGATGCTGCAGCGGCGCCGACCCCGCCGCCGATGAAGAACAGCGCGACGAACAGGCCGTTCATGCGGCCGCGTGCCTCGGGGCGCAAAAGGTTGATGGCGCGGCGGCCCAAGGTCTGGTCGGTGGTGATGCCGACGTCGAGCAGGATCGTGCCGAGGCTCAGCACCAACAGCGCGGCGATGCGCGATTCGAGCGCACCGGCCCAGGCACAGAGTGCGAGCGAGCCGATGATGAGCAGATGCGCCGCAACGAACAGCGGGCGTGCCCAGCCCTTGTCGCCCCAGCGGCCGGCCATTGGAGTCGCGGCGGCGCCAGCGACGCCGATCAGCGCGAACACGGCAATTCCCCTCGCATCGAGGCCGAACGGCGCATCCGGCAGCCGCAGCGCGACCGCCGACCAGAACGCGGTGAAGGACGCCATGACCAGGGCCGCAGTCCAGGCGCGCATGCGGAGCACGGGCTCCTCGCGCAGCAGTCTTGGAAAGGAGAGCAGCAATTGGCCGTAGCTCGCGCGCCCCGTCGGCTGAAGCGGTGGAAGGTAGCGGCCGAGCGCCCCGGCAAGCAGCGCCATCAGGACGGCGGAGACGACGTAATAGGCGCGCCAGCTCCAGAGATCGGCGATCAGGCTCGCCGCAGGCCGCGACAGCAGGATGCCGATCATCAATCCACTCATCACCTCGCCGATGGCCTGGCCGCGGCGATCCGGCGCCACCATGGCTGCGACGAGCGGGACCATCATCTGGATCGCTGCGCAGGAGGCGCCGAGGACGAAGGTGGCAAGCAGCAGCATTGATGGTGTCGGCGCAAATGCTGTCGCAAGCGCGGCGAGGATGGCACAGCCCAGCGTGCGCAGGATGACGCGCCGGTTCTCGACGAGATCGACCAGCGGCACCAGCAGCAGCAGCCCGAGCGCATAGCCAAGCATTGTCAGCGTGCTGATCAGGCCCGCCTGCCACGCCGGCATCGACAATGAGCGCCCGATCAAGCCGAGCAGGATCTGCGGCGCGAACAGATTGGTGACGACCACGCCGGTGGTGAGGGCGCCGAGCCAGATCAGGGACCGCTCGGCGAGCTGGTTTGGGGACGCAAGCTTGGTGGTGTCGGAAATCGTCATCGGACCTCGCAGGGACTTGGTGCGAGTACCCCTTTAGGCCGCAGGCCTAATATGCTACAATTCAAATAAGCCTATAAAGAATATGCGAGTTTGTATGAATACCCATGACCTTGTCGCCTTCGTTGCCGTGGTCGAGACCGGATCGATCGTGGCTGCTTCGGCGCGTCTCAATCTCACTCAGCCCGGCGTGACCCGGCGCATCCAGAATCTCGAGGAGATGCTGGGAGCACAGCTGCTGGACCGGTTGTCAAAGCCGCTGAAGCCGACGGCAGCGGGCCATGAGGCCTATGAGCAGGGCCGACGCCTGCTCCGGATGCTCGATGATCTCAAGTCGGGCGTCGCCAATGACGGCGTGGTGCGGGGCGAGTTCAGGCTCGGTCTGACGCCATTCCTTTCGGAGGCGGGGCTGACCGGACCGCTCGATGCGGTGCGCGCCGAATTTCCCGCGCTGGCCGTGCGTGTCGTCTCCGGCTGGTCGCCGAACCAGCTCGAGCGGGTCAGCCGCAACGAGCTCGATGCGGCCGCGATCTGTCTGCCTGACGGTGCGGTGCCGCCTTCCGATCTCGCCGCCGACGATCTCGGCGCCCAGCCCGTCGTTTTCGTCGTCGCGCGCGACATGAAGATTCCGCGCATCGTCGATCTGGAACGGCTGTCGCAGCTGTCTTGGGTGATCAACCAGGACGGCTGCGGATTTCGCGATACGCTGAAGCGCAAATTCGATGCGCAGCATCTGCCGTTCAGCATTGCCGTCGAGGCGCTGGACAGCGAGCTCCGATTGTCGCTGGCGTCGCGCGGCCTGGGCGTCGGGCTGGTCACACCGATCGCCCTGAGGCGCAGCGCGTTTCGCCACAAGCTCAAGCCGATCGCTGCGCGCGACTTCAAACCCGCGGTGCGCGCGTGGATCGTCCATCGCGCGCCGGCCGGCCGGCTGGAGCGACCGATCAAGCTATTTCGTGATGGACTCGACCGGGAGCTCCAGGCCCTGATCGGCGGCTAACGCAGCTTGCCCCGCGCGGCAACCGGCAGCGTGCCGATGATCTCCTCGCCGCGCACCATCACGACTTCGTCCATCATGTTGACGACGACGCAAACATGATTGGGCACGATGCGGACGACATCGCCGACATTGGGGCGGGTGTTGCTGCGGGAGAGGTCGAGGAAGCCGTGCTCCTCGGCAAAGCGTGCGATCTTCGCTTCGGGGTGTTCCAGGATGAGGCCGTGGCCGTCGAGGCCGCCGGTGTCCGTCGTCAGCGTCTTGGAGCCGGCATCGAGGATGCCGCGCTCGGGCGCGGCACGGCTCACCACCGTCGAATAGATGTGAAGCGCGCAGTCGTCCCAGGTGGCGGAGCCGGCGGCGACCTGCATGCGGTCGTTGTAAATGTAGGTGCCGAAACGGTGCTCGGTGCCGCCCTTGAGCTTGCCAATGTTCTTGAGGTTCGGCGTGCCGCCGGTCGAGACCATGGTGGCGTCCAACCCGTGCGCGCGCACGCCGGCCAGCGCCTCGTCGAAAAACATTTGCGCGTCGGCCCAGCCGGTCTCGGTCGGATAGAGCATGAAGCCGGCGAAGTGCAGCCCCTTGGATGCTGCGATCTCACGCGCGAGCGCGATCGCCTCGGCCGGCGTCTCGACACCGGCGCGCTTGCGCCCCGTGTCGCATTCGACCACGACCGACAGAGGACGGCCCGAAGCCGCGGCAGCCTTGGGCAGGCCGGCGACAACAGTCGAATTGTCGGCGGCCACCGTCATGTTGGCCTTGGCCTGCAGCGCACCGAGCCGCGCCATCTTCTCTTCGCCGAGGAGATTGTAGCTGATCAGGATGTCGTCGATGCCGGCATTGGCCATGATCTCGGCCTCGCCGAGTTTCTGGCAGGTGATGCCCTTCGCGCCCGACGCGACCTGCATCTTCGCGATGGTCGGGTTCTTGTGGGTCTTGATGTGCGGCCGGTTGGCGATCCCGGCGTCGTCGCAGGCCTTCTGGATGCGCGCGATGTTGCGCTCGACCCTGTCCATGTCGATGACGGCGCAGGGCGTGCCATATTCACGGGCGATCTTGGCGGCGAGAGGAGTTGTCATGGGAATCTCTTAGTTGGCGCGCATTCTGATCGCAAAACCGGTGCCCACTTTTGCGGAATGCGCGCTAGGCCTGTTCAATTTCTTCGCGCCGCACTTCGAGCTCCAGCCATTTGTCCTCGGCCTCGGCCAGTTCCTTTTGCGCCTTCGTCAGGGCGTCAGAGGCCTGGTCGAAGCGCTTGCGATCCTTGCGGAACAGATCGGGGTCGTCAAGGAAGCGCTGCTGCTTGGCGATCTCGGCCTGCAGCTTGGCGATGGTCTTGGGCAGCGTGTCCAGCGCATGCTGCTCGTTGAAGCTCAACCGTCGTTTGCTAACTCCGGAAGGCGCGACTGACCGCATCTCTGTCTTGCCTTCGCCAGCCTTGTCTTGGACCGCCTTGGCCGTCGCGCGCTTCACGTCGGCGCCGCGCTGGGCCAGCATGTCGGTGTAACCGCCGGCATATTCGAGCCAGCGTCCGTTGCCCTCGGGCACGATCACCGACGTCACCACGCGGTCGAGAAAATCGCGATCATGGCTGATCAGGATCACGGTGCCCTCATAATCGCCGAGCATTTCCTCGAGGACATCGAGGGTCTCGAGGTCGAGATCGTTGGTCGGCTCGTCCAGCACCAGGAGGTTGGAGGGCTTGGCCAGCGCGCGTGCCAGCATCAGCCGGCCACGCTCGCCCCCGGACAACACCTCCAGCGGCGTGCGCATCTGTTCCTGGGCGAACAAGAAGTCCTTCATGTAGCTGACGACATGCTTCGGCTTGCCGCCGACCATGACATGATCGCCGCGGCCGCCGGTCAACGCCTCGGCCAGCGTCGACTTGGGATCGAGACTTTCGCGATGCTGGTCGAGCGTCGCCATCTCGATATTGGCGCCGAGGCGGACGCCGCCGCTGTCCGGTGCGCTGCCGCCGGTCAGCATTTCGATCAGCGTGGTCTTGCCGGCGCCATTCGGGCCGACGATGCCGATGCGGTCGCCGCGCTGGACGCGGATCGAGAAGCCGTCGACGATCTTTCGCTCACCATAGGACCGGCTGATATTCTTGGCCTCGATGACGAGCTTGCCGGACTTGTCGGCTTCGGCGGCCGCGAGGTTGGCGTTGCCCGTCGCGCCGCGATAGTCGCGCCGCTGGTCGCGCAGCGCATGAAGATTGCCGAGCCGCTTGACGTTGCGCTTGCGCCGGCCCGAAACGCCGTAGCGCAACCAGTGCTCCTCGTTGACGATCTTGCGGTCGAGCTTGTGCTGGTCGCGCTCTTCTTCCGCGAGCACCTCGTCGCGCCAGGCCTCGAAGGCGCTGAAGCCGCGGTCGATCTGCCGAATCTGGCCGCGGTCGAGCCAGGCGGTGCTGCGCGACAGGTTGGACAGGAAGCGCCGGTCGTGGCTGATGATCACCAGCGCGCAGCGGCGGCTCTCCAGTTCGGCCTCCAGCCATTCGATGGTCGGAAGATCCAGATGGTTGGTCGGCTCGTCCAGCAGCAGGATGTCGGGCGAGGGTGCCAGCACGCGCGCCAGCGCGGCGCGGCGCGCCTCGCCGCCCGAGACATGCGCCGGATCTTCTTCGCCGCTGAGACCGAGCTGTTCGACCAGATAGCGCGCCTGATAATGATCGTCGCCGGCATTGAGCCCGGCCTCGACATAGGCCAGCGTGGTGGAGAAACCGGAAAAATCGGGCTCCTGCGGCAAATAGCGGATGGTGGCGCCGGGCTGCACGAAACGGCTGCCGCCATCCGGTTCGACCAGGCCGGCGGCGATCTTGAGCAGCGTCGATTTGCCCGACCCGTTGCGGCCGATCAGGCAGACGCGCTCCCCGGTCGAAACCGACAATTCGACGCCTGCCAGCAGCGGCGTTCCGCCAAAGGTCAGCCTGATATCGCGCAGTTGAATCAGCGGTGGCGCCATGCGGTGTCTCAGTCCTGTCTCGTTGCGGCCTGCTCGGCGCGGCGGCGCTGGATGCGGCGGATGGTCTGGTCGAGCATCGACAGGAAGGTCGAGCGGTCGCGCGGCGAATACGATTTCGGACCGCCGGTGACTTCGCCGGCCGAGCGCAAATCGGTCATCAGGTTGCGCACCGCGAGCGTCATCCCGATCGATTCCTCGGTGAACGCCTTGCCGTTGGACGCAATCACATCGGCCCCGGCCTTCACGCAGCGGCTCGCGAGTGGAATATCCGAGGTAATGACGATATCGCCGGGGCCGGCGCGTTCCGCGATCCAGTCGTCGGCGGCATCCATGCCGGCGCCCGCCGCGACCCGCTCGATCAGCGGATCCTGCGGCACGCGAATGAAATTGCCCGCGACCACGCTCACCGGCAGGCCATGCCTGGCGGCGACGCGATAGATCTCGTCCTTCACCGGACATGCGTCGGCGTCGACATAGATGCGGGTGGCGTTTTGAGGGTTCGTCATTGTCCGTAGATAGGGCTTGCGAAGCGGTTTCGCAGCAGCCGCGTGGTACCCCATCCCGGTCGCAAAGGCGAGGGGATTGACCCCGGTTCCTCAAGGCCTACCATCGGCCCGAAACAACGAGAATTTGGGGAAGCCAAGCCATGCCGAACCGGCTCGAAACCTACCGCGTCGAGGCCTACAACACCGCCAAGCAATCCGAAAACAAGATGCACGACGACAATGTGGCGCGCCGCTTCGGCTTTTCCGGCGGGCTGGTCCCGGGTGTCGATGTCTTCGCCTACATGATGCACGTGCCGGTGGCGCGCTGGGGCGGCGATTTCCTCCTCCGCGGCCTGATCGAGGCGCGCTTCATCAAGCCGGTCTATGACGGCGAGACCGCGGACGTTGACGGCACCGAGCATAATGGCTTGCTCACGATCGAAGTGTTCAGCCGCACCGAGCTCTGTGCCACCGGCACGGCGTCGCTGCCTGCGGCCGCGCCAGCGGTGTCGTTGAGCGACTATGAGGACGTGGCGGCAGTCACCGAGCGCAAGCCGGTGAGCGCGGCGACGTTCGAGACCGGCACATGGCTTGGCACGACGCCGCGCCGCTGGGCCGGGCAGGACGCGGCCGACTATCTCGCCGACATCCGTGAAGCCGATCCGATCTTCGCGCGCGAGGGGCTCGGCCACCCCGGCCTGATCCAGCGCGTCATGAACCGGGTGCTGGTCGACAACACCATCCTGGGTCCGTGGATTCACGTCGGCAGCCGCATGCAGCTTCTCGCACCCGCGCGCACCGGCGACGAAATCACCGCGCGAGCAAAGGTCACAGCAAACTACGAGAAGAAAGGCCACCGCTTCGTCGAGCTCGACGCGCTGGTCGTCGCCAATGGCACGATGCCGCTGGCGCATTGTCAGCACACCGCAATCTACCAGCCACGCGAGCAGGCGGCGGCTTAAGTGTAGGGAACGGGCACAGCGCGTCCTCGCAGCCGCTGTCATTCCCCGCGAAGGCGGGGAATCCAGTACGCCGCGGCTTCTCGGTCAATCACTCCTGTCTCGGAGTACTGTCATCGCCCGGTCAAGCCGGGCGATGACAGTGTGCGTGTGGAGGCAGAAGGGCAGCCCTACGCCGCCGCCGTCTTCGCGTCCTGGATCGCCCGCCACACCCGCTCCGGGGTCAGCGGCATGTCGATGTGCTTGATGCCGTACTCGGAGAGCGCATCGACGACCGCGTTCACCACCGTCGACATGCTGCCGGCGCAGCCGGCTTCGCCGCAGCCCTTGCTGCCCAGGGGATTGCTCTTGGCCGGCACCGGGTGGTCGCCGACGGCCATGTTAGGAACGTCCTCCGCGCGCGGCAGTGCGTAGTCCATCAGCGAGCCCGTGATCGGCTGCCCGCTCTCGTCGTAGCGGACCTGCTCCATCAGCGCTTGTCCAATGCCCTGCACGACGCCGCCGTGGAGCTGGCCCTCGACCAGCAGCGGATTGATCACCGTGCCGAAATCGTTGACCGCGCTGTAGCGCACGATCTGCACCACGCCGGTGTCGGGATCGATCTCGACCTCGGCGACATGGCAGCCGTTTGGGAACGCCGACGGCACCGGCTCGCTGGTGTGGTCGACGTCGAGGCTATCCGGCACGCCGTCCGGCACCTTGCCGTCATGCAGGCGCTTGGCGAGCTCCATGATGTCAATGCTGCGATCGGTGCCGGCGATGGTGAAGCTGCCGCCTTCGAACTCGATGTCGGCCTCGGAGGCTTCCAGCATGTGCGCCGCGGCGCGCTTGCCCTTCTCGATCACGAGCTTCGCGGCTTCCACGATCGCCATGCCTGTCGCAGTGATCGAGCGCGAGCCGCCGGTGCCGTTGCCGGTGTGGACGATGTCGCTGTCGCCCTGCACCAGCTTGACGCTTTCGAAGGGAACGCCGAGCTGCGCGCACAGCACCTGCGCAAATGGCGTGGCGTGGCCCTGGCCGTAATCGAGCGTGCCGGTGATGAGCTGCACGCTGCCATCAGGATCGAACACGATCTTGCCGAGCTCGACGCCGGGAGGTGCGGTGACCTCGAGATAGGAGCCGACCGCGATACCGCGCAGCTTGCCGGCCTTCTTGCTCTCTTTCTTGCGCTTGGCAAAATTCTCGTAGTCGGAGATCTCCAGCGCCTTGTTGAAGACCGACTGGAAGTCGCCGCTGTCATAGGTGACGCCGGAGGAGGCCGGGAACGGCATCTGGCTCGGCTTGATGAAATTGCGCTTGCGCAAGGTCAGCCGGTTGATGCCCATCTCGTCGGCGGCGCGGTCGATCAGCCGCTCCATGTAGTAGTTCGCCTCGGGCCGGCCGGCGCCGCGATAGGCGCCCATCAGCGTGGTGTTGGTCAGGACCGTCTTGATGTCGATCGCCATCAGCGGCGTGCGATAGACGCTGGAAAAGTTCTTGCCGGTGTTGAGCGAGAGCGGACTGGGCGCAACGCCGGTGATGTAGGCCCCGAGATTGCCGTAACCTGAGAGTCTGGCGGCGAGGAAGTGCCCCTCGGCATCGAGCGCGAGCTCGGCATGCATCTTTTGCCCGCGGCCGTGGCTGTCGGAGAGGAAGCTGGTCGAGCGCTCGTCGAGCCATTTCACCGGCCGGCCGAGCGCCTTGGCCGCGTAAAGGATGCACATGTATTCGGGATAATTGACGTTCTTCATGCCGAAGGAGCCGCCGACATTGGCGGTCAGGATCCGCACCTTCTCGTTCGGCACCTTCAGGTTTTTGGCGAGATTGGCGCGGTTGCCGGCAACGCCCTGCGTCGGCATCTGGATGGTGTAGCGCTCGATGACCTTGTCGTAGGAGGCGAGGCCGACGCGCGGCTCCATCGAGACGACGGCAACGCGGGTGTTCTCGATGTCGATCTTCGTGACGTGGGCGGCGCTGGCGAAGGCCGCGTTGACCTTCTCCGTGTCGCCATAATGGTAGTCGAGCGCGACGTTGTTCGGGATGTGGTCGTACAGCTGCGGCGCTCCGGGCCGAGCAGCTTCTTCGGGATCGGTAACCGCCGGCAGCGGCTCGATGTCAATTTCGACCGCTTCGGCTGCGTCGCGCGCCTGGGCCAGCGTCTCCGCCACCACGAAGGCGACGGGATCGCCGACGAAGCGGACCTTATCGGTCGCGAGCGGGTGGCGGTTGGTCTGGAGCAGGGGCGAGCCGTCACGGCTCTTCAGCGGCAGTCCGCAGGTGAAAGGGCCGTAGCCGGCGGCGTTGAGGTCGGTGCCGGTCCAAACGCCGAGCACGCCCGGCATCGCCTTTGCGGCCTCGGTGTTGATGCCGCGGATGATGCCATGGGCATGGGTCGAGCGGACGACCACCGCATGGGCCTGGCCGGGCAGGTTGAAATCGTCGGTGTAGCGGCCCTTGCCGCGCACCAGCGTGTCGTCCTCCTTGCGGCGGACCGGCTGCCCGACGCCGTATTTTTGCAGTGCGATAGCGTTGTCGAGCGTGGACGATTTGGTGTGTTCTTGCATGGAATTGACCTGAAAAGCCGGCAATTGCGCGTTTTGTGGGCGCCTGGGGGACCGGATCCCCTCAAATAACCCACCGACCCGTTCACGACAACGCACGAATGGGCATGGTCCCATGTGATGCGTTGTTGCACAGGACTGACGCGCTGCTAATGTTTCAGGCGAAAAAGCAATTCCAGATCGGCCCCTTAGGGCCGCGGAAAGACAGTTTGTATGAATGACCACACGCGGCTCCGCGACGGCCTTGCGCCGCACGGTGAGCTCGAGGGGTCGATGGCGGCGGTGGCATTGGCCCCCGAACCGTCCGTCGTCGCGCAAGCGCCGGGAACCGGCGTCTATGCGGCGCTCGACCTCGGCACCAACAATTGCCGGCTCCTGATCGCCTGTCCGACCCACGACGGCTTTCGTGTGGTCGATTCCTTCTCACGCATCATCCGGCTCGGCGAGGGTGTCTCGGCGACGGGGTGCATCAGCGAGGCCGCGATCGAGCGTGCCATCGTGGCGCTCAGCATCTGCCGCGACAAGATCAACTTCCGCAAAGCGCGGCGCCTGCGGCTGATCGCCACCGAGGCCTGCCGCGCGGCCTCGAACGCGGACGGGTTCCGCAGCCGGGTGGCGGCCGAGACCGGGATCGAGCTCGAGGTGATCGACCGCGGAACCGAGGCGGCGCTCGCCGTGCTCGGCTGCTCGCCGCTGGTCGACCCGAGGGGACGCGGCGCGATCCTATTCGATATCGGCGGCGGCTCGACCGAGCTGGTGCGGATCGAGCGCGACCCGCAAGATCCGGAGCCTCGGATCAAGGCCTGGATGTCGATCCCGCTTGGCGTGGTGACGCTCGCCGAGCAGTTCGGCGGCCGCGACGTCACGCCGGAGATCTATGCCGCGATGGAGCAGGAGGTGGCGAACCACGTCGCGCCGTTCGCGGAAGCGCATGGCGGCGATCTTGCCGACATGCATCTGCTCGGCACCTCCGGCACGGTCACGACGCTCGCCGGCATCCACCTCAACCTCGCGCGCTATGACCGCCGCCGGATCGACAGCGTGTGGATGAATGATTCCGACATTACCGCGACCATCAGCAGGCTGCTCGGCATGAGCTACGAGGATCGCGCCAACAACAACTGCATCAGCATCGAGCGTGCCGACCTCGTGCTGGCCGGCTGCGCCATCCTTGATGCGATCCGCCACGCTTTTCCGCTGCCGCGCCTGCGCGTCGCCGACCGCGGCCTGCGCGAGGGCATGCTGGTCGAGATGATGCGCGAGGACGGCGCGCTCAGGAGCTGGTGAGATGGCCAAGGACACCACCGGCCGCTTGCACGTCCAGGTCAAGACCGGCGGCAAGCGCAAATTGTCGTCGAAGCTCTGGCTGGAGCGGCAGCTCAACGATCCCTATGTCGTCAAGGCCAAGGCTTTGGGCTATCGCTCGCGCGCCGCTTTCAAGCTGCTCGAGATCGACGACAAATACCGGCTGCTGAAACACGGCATGTCCGTGGTCGATCTCGGTGCTGCGCCGGGCGGCTGGAGCCAGATCGCCGCCAAGCGCGTCGGCTCGGTCGACGGCAAGGGCAAGGTCGTCGCGATCGATCTGCTGGACATGCCGGAGATCGCCGGCGTCGACTTCGCGCAGCTCGACTTCATGGAGAACGACGCGCCGGAGAAGCTCAACGCCATGCTCGGGGGCGGCGCCGACGTCGTGATGTCCGACATGGCCGCCAACACCACCGGTCACCGCAAGACCGACCAGCTCCGCATCGTCGGCCTGATCGAGACCGCGGCCGCGTTCGCCTGCGACGTGCTCAAGCCCGGCGGGGCGTTCCTCGCCAAGACGTTCCAGAGCGGTGCCGACGCCGACCTGCTGGCCCAGCTCAAACGCGACTTTGCCACGGTACGTCATGTGAAGCCCGCCGCCAGCCGGCAGGATTCGTCGGAGCGTTACGTGCTGGCGACGGGATTTCGGGGGGGCTTGAACCCCAATATCCGCAGTCGTCCCGGCGAAGGCCGGGACCCATAACCACAAGCAGGTGTGGTTACGGGGACTCGGAGTTGCGGGTCTCGCGCCACAACTCCTCCCTGTGGTTATGGGTCCCGGCCTGCGCCGGGACGACACGGAGTGTGTTGCGCCATTGCGTGAACCTATCCCAACCTTTGGTCCCGCGCGTTCTGGGTATCCTCGGTCGCGGTTTTGACGGCGGCATTCGCCGCGCTCTTGGCCGCGCCTTTGCGGCTCGCGATCTCCACGGCCTTGCGGCCGGAGATCTCGTGGCCGGCGTCGCCGGGCATCTGCCAAAAGAACCAGCTCGACGCCGCCGAGGTCAGCGCGACCACGACGAAGGCCGGCGCGAACATCGTGGCGTCGAGCTCGCTGACATGATTGAGCCACATCGTGGTCTCGACCGAGGCCGCCCCGACGGCGATGCCGGCCGAGACCGCGAGCTGCTGGTTGACGCTGACGAGCGTGGTGGCGCGGCTCATCTGCGCGGTCTCGACCTCGGCATAGGCGACCGTGTTGATCGCGGTGAACTCGAGCGAGCGGAAGAAGCCGCCGACCACCAGGATGATCATGATGATGAGCAGCGGCGTCGTCACCGTGAACAGCGCGCAGGCGGCGAGGAAAACCGCGCTGATGATCGCGTTCACCGCCATCAGGTTGCGGAAACCGAAGGCGCGGATGATGCGCGCGGCGAGCGTCTTCATGCCCATGGCGCCGAGCGAGGAGCCGAAGGTGACGAGGCCAGACTTGAACGGCGACAGGCCGAAGCCGATCTGCATCAGCAGCGGCAGCAGGAACGGCAGCGCGCCGATGCCGAGCCGGAACATGAAACCGCCGAGAATGGCCGCGCGCAATGTCGGCAGCTTCAGCAGCGAGAAATCCAGCACCGGCGATCCCGTCCGCCGGGCGTGCAGCACATACAGCGTCATCGAGATCGACCCACCGATGACCAGGCCGGCAACCGTGCTCCACGGCAGCAGATTAAGCCCGGCAACAGACAGACCGAAGGCGATGCCGGCAAGCCCGATGCCCGCCAGCACCATGCCGTAGAGGTCGAACGGCTCGCGTTCCTCGCTCTTGATCGGGTCGATGAAGCGCAGCGCCATGAAGATGCCGAGCAGTCCGATCGGGATGTTGATCAGGAAGATCCAGTGCCAGGACGCATAGGTGGTGATGAAGCCGCCGAGCGGCGGGCCGATCACCGGACCGATCATCGCCGGCACCGTGACCCAGGCCATGGCGTTGACGAGCGCGCTCTTGTCGACCGAGCGCAGCAGCACCAGGCGGCCGACCGGGGTCATCATCGCGCCGCCCATGCCCTGGAGGATGCGCGCGAACACGAAATCGTTCACCGAGGTCGAGAGCGCGCAGCCGACCGATCCGGCCATGAAGACGCCGACCGCGATCGCAAACACCATCCGCGCGCCGAAGCGGTCTGCGGTCCAGCCGCTGGCCGGAATGAACACCGCAAGCGACAGCAGGTAGGAGGTGATCGCAAGCTTCAGCGTCAGCGGGCTGGTGCCGATATCGGCCGCGATCGCCGGCAGCGAGGTCGCGATCACCGTCGAGTCCATGTTTTCCATGAACAGAGCGGTGGCCACGATCAGTGGAATGATGCGTTGCTTGTCGACCATGACGGATTGGTAATGGCAATCGGAAGGAGGAGCGGGAATTGCGGCTTATCACCGCGACTCGGCCGGGACCATTGCGGATCAACGCATAGCACCTAAATCCTGCACGGGCGACCATCGCACTTTGCGATAGACATGCTTGCTTGCGGCATCGCAATGTGCGATGTTCGGCATGTGAAGGAGATCGAGTTCACTTCGGCTGCGGTCCGCCAGTGGCGCAAGCTTACGGCTGCCACGCGCGCTCAGATCGATCTCAAGCTGCAGACCTTTGCGCGGACCGGAGCGGGCGATGTCAAGGCGCTCAAGGGGACGCACGGCATGCGGCTCCGCGCTGGCGACTGGCGGGTGCTTTTCACGGTGAGAGGCAACAGGCTTACAGTTCACGCCGTTGGGCACCGCCGTGAAATCTATGATTGAGAGGTACACCATGGCTAAATCCGGCGCTGCGAAGAGCATTGTCCAGTTCATCCGAACACCCGCGGGCGATGATCTGGCAGTCCTGCCACGCAACGAGTATGACCGGCTGGTGGCGCTTGCGGCAGAAGCGCAGGAAGATGCCGCCGCAAGCCGGATTGTTCGGAACTCCATGCGCGCTCTGAAAGAAGGCCGCGAGGTGGTGCTGCCAAAGGTGGTCGTTGACCGGCTGACCGCAGGAGAGAACGCGATCCGCGTGATCCGCGAATGGCGCGGTATGATTCAGGACGAATTGGCCGCAGCAGCTGGTATCAGTCAGAACTACCTCTCTGATATCGAGAACGGCCGGCGTAAGGGACCTGCCGAGCTACAGAAGAAGTTTGCGCGCGCCTTGGGCGTTCCAGTCGACCTCCTGATCGACTGAGGCAGCCCGCCGCCGGGCCATCCCCACCGACTTGGCCTAAAAAGCCTGTGCATGGCTGGCCAGCGGTCCGAATTGCTTTGATTCGTCACCGGGCCGTGCTATCGACCCGCGTCAACCCCACCGATGGGCTCCGATTCTCCGGCGATGCCGCAAGGCACGCCGAGGGCGGCGCTCATCCATAGCTATTTGCGGCATCGCCGCAGGAAGGAGTTGGCACATGGCCACGGTGCAACAAGGCATCCGCGAAGCCTTTACGTTCGACGACGTGCTGTTGAAGCCGGGCCTGTCGGACGTCATGCCGGGCGAGGTCGACATCCGCTCGCGCGTGACCCGCGCCATCCCGCTCAACATCCCGATCATGGCGTCCGCCATGGATACCGTGACCGAGGCCCGCATGGCGATCGCCATGGCGCAGGCCGGCGGCATCGGTGTCATCCACCGCAATTTCGATCCCGAAGGGCAGGCCGCGCAAGTGCGGCAGGTCAAGCGGTTCGAGTCGGGCATGGTGGTGAATCCGCTCACCATCAGCCCCGAGGCGACGCTCGACGATGCGCTCAAGCTGATGAGCGATCACGGCATCTCCGGCATTCCCGTCGTCACCGGCGCCGCCAAGTCGATACCGGGCAAGCTGGTCGGCATCCTCACCAACCGCGACGTGCGGTTTGCAACCAATCGCCAGCAAAAAATCTCCGAACTGATGACGCACGAAAACCTCGTCACGGTGCGCGAGAATGTCAGTCAGGACGAAGCCAGGCGGTTGCTGCATCACCACCGCATCGAGAAATTGCTGGTCGTCGACGAGCAGTATCGCTGCGTCGGTCTGATCACCGTGAAGGACATGGAGAAGGCGGTCGCTCATCCGCTCGCCTGCAAGGACGCGCAAGGGCGCCTGCGCGTTGCCGCCGCCACCACGGTCGGCGATACCGGCTTCGAGCGCACCGAGCGGCTGATCGATGCCGGCGTCGATCTCGTCGTCGTCGACACCGCGCACGGCCATTCGCGCCACGTGCTGCATGCGGTGAATCGCATCAAGCGCCTGTCCAACTCGGTGCAGGTCGTCGCCGGCAATGTCGCAACGGCCGAGGGTACGCAGGCGCTGATCGATGCAGGCGCTGACTGCATCAAGGTCGGCATCGGGCCGGGCTCGATCTGCACCACGCGCATCGTCGCCGGTGTCGGCGTGCCGCAGCTCACCGCGATCATGGATGCGGTGGAAGCGGCGAAGAAGTCCGACATTCCCGTCATCGCCGACGGCGGTATCAAATTCTCCGGCGATCTCGCCAAGGCGCTCGCCGCCGGCGCCGACATCGCCATGGTCGGCTCGCTGCTGGCCGGCACCGACGAGACGCCCGGCGAAGTCTTCCTGTGGCAGGGCCGTTCCTACAAGGCCTATCGCGGCATGGGCTCGGTCGGCGCGATGGCGCGCGGCTCGGCCGATCGCTACTTCCAGCAGGACATCAAGGACACGCTCAAGCTCGTGCCTGAAGGCATCGAGGGCCAGGTGCCGTACAAGGGCCCGGTCGGCAACGTCATGCACCAGCTCGCCGGCGGCTTGCGCGCAGCGATGGGCTATGTCGGCGCCCGCGATCTGAACGAGCTGCACAACAAGGCGCAGTTCGTCCGCATCACCGGCGCGGGACTGCGCGAAAGCCACGTCCACGACGTCACCATCACGCGCGAGGCGCCGAACTATCCGGGCAGCGGTTAGGTTCGCTCAGCACGTGCCAAGAAGACGGTGTCATGCCCCGCGAAGGCGGCATCCAGTACGCCGCGGCTTCTCGGCTCAATCACAATTGTCTCGGAGTACTGGATCGTCCGCCCCAGTGCGTAATTGCGCACAAGGCGGACGATGACAGCGAGTGTGTGGCGTGCGCCTGCCACAAGCTCGTCATTGCGAAGAGCTTTCGCGACGACGCAAATCCAGTCCTTTTGTATTGACGCGGCTGGATTGCTTCGCTTCGCTCGCACTGACAGAAAGTGGAGGAAGCCCATGTCCCAAGCCAAACGCATCGTTCTTGCCGCGCGTCCCGTCGGCGAGCCCAAGCCGTCCGATTTCCGCATCGAGGAATTCGCAGTGCCGACGCCAGGCGCAGGCGAGGTCCTGTTGCGCACCATCTGGCTGTCGCTCGATCCCTATATGCGCGGGCGCATGAGCGAGGGTCCGTCCTATGCCGCACCGGTGCCGATCGGCGGGGTGATGGAAGCCGGCACCGTGTGCGAGGTCGCGGCCTCCAACAATCCGAACTTCGCCAAGGGCGACATCGTGCTTTCGCGTGCGGGCTGGCAGACGCATGCGATCTCGGACGGCAAGGGGCTCGCGAAGATCGATCCAAAGCTTGGGCCGATCTCGACCGCTGTCGGCGTGCTCGGCATGCCCGGCATGACCGCGTATACGGGCCTGCTCGATATCGGCAAGCCGCAACAAGGCGAGACCGTCGTCGTCGCCGGCGCTTCCGGTGCGGTCGGCTCGGCCGTGGGCCAGATCGCCAAGATCAAGGGCGCACGCGCGGTCGGCATCGCCGGCGGCAAGGACAAGTGCGACTTCGTCGTGAAGGAGCTCGGCTTCGATGCCTGTCTCGATCACCGCGATCCTGATCTGGCCGCCAAGCTGAAGGATGCCTGCCCGAAGGGCATCGACGTCTATTTCGAGAATGTCGGCGGCGCGGTGTTCGAGGCGGTGTTCCCGCTGCTCAACGCGTTTGCGCGCGTGCCGGTCTGCGGCCTGATCGCCCATTACAACGACACCGAGGCCAAGCCGCCGAAATGGGCCGGCGCGATGATGCGCAACATCCTCACCAAGCGGCTGACTTTGCGCGGCTTCATCGTCTCGGACTTCGCCGCCCGCCATGGCGACTTCCTGCGCGACATGTCGGGCTGGGTCCGCGACGGCCGGGTGAAGTACAAGGAGTTCGTCACCGAGGGCCTGGACAGCGCGCCGGCGGCCTTCATCGGGCTGCTCAAGGGCGCCAATTTCGGCAAGCAGTTGGTCCGGGTCGGGCCGGACAAGGCTTGATCCGCCGCTCCCGGCCCGCTCAGCGGCCGGGGTATGGTTAACAAAGAGTGACCGATCGGCCACACCCGCCGGCAAAAGCCGCAGGTGTGGTCGTCGGTTCATTGACGCGCCGGGGAAGGCATTGAATCATCGCGCATATTTTAGGTGTTGCGATGTTAGAGATCAGTCTTTTCTGCGTAATCCTTGTCGCCGCGGGCTATTGGACGACCATGTTCGTCATGGGCCGTCGCGATGACGTCATCCATGGCAAGTTCGTTCATGCCGACGACGAGGCCAGCCCGCCGTCGATGCCGCCACCGCGTCCACCGTTTCCGAAGCGGCCGGTCAAAGCGCCGCCGTCCAATGGTCAGCCGCCTTCAGAGCCGGCCAGGCCGGTCAACAGCGACGCGCTGCAGTCCTTGCTCGCCGCGATCCAGCAGGATCTAAAGAGCGTCGCCTGAGGCGCGCGCTACTGCGCGCCCATCTGCGCCAGCAGCTCTTCGACATCCACATCGACCTGGCCGGGCGCCCTGAGGTGGCGAACTTCAAGACTGTCCGGCTGGAAGCGGTACTCGACCAGACCGGTTTCCTTGATCGCGATCCGGTCCTGGCGCTTGTCGTTGATGACGAAGCCCGCCGAAGGCGCCCAGACGTGGCGCGTGTGGCGATAGGTGAAGTCGCGGCGCTGGTGCACGTGGCCGCTGGCGATAAGGCGCAGATCGAGGCTTGAAAACATTTCGATCAGTCGCGCCCGTGCCGGTTGCGGCACGTAGCGGATCGAGGTCTCGGGAGTTTCGGGATCGTCGGGCTGGTCGAGAAACAGCGGCTTGTGCAGGAACAGCGCGACCGGCCCGCCATTGCTGCGCGAGATCTCCGAGGCGAGCCAGTCGAACTGCGCGGCCTCGAACGCGAGCCCTGAATTCATCACCAGCGAGTTGAGGCCGATGAAGCGCCAGCCGGCCGCCTCGAACGACCAATGATCCGCGCCGATGATGTCGCGGAATTGCTGGCGGTGCGCCTCGCTGACCGGCGGCTTGGGCGCCGGCCCGATCGCGGTCGGATTGTCGCCGATGTCGTGGTTGCCCGGCAGGTAGCGGCAGGCGACCGGCAGGGCGTCGTGCAGGCTCTTGGCGAACACGACATCGTCGCGGCTGGTCGGCCCGTCGAACGAGACGTCGCCGGTGTTGATGACGAGATCGGGTCTATCGGCGTCGATGTGCTCGCAGACGCGATGGAAGTTGGCGATCAGGCCGGGGAAGCGGCGGCCGAGATGGGTGTCGGAAATCTGGGTCAGGCGAAATTCGGACATGGACGAAGTATTGCCCGGCCAAGCGTCGGAACGATGACGCGCGCGCACGCTTCCCCATGAAACAAAGTTTAAAGCACGCGATAGCGGATCGTGTAGGCGTCCTGCGGCGCGACGGGGCCGGCCTGCGGCGTGGCAATGCGGTCGGCGAGATGCCACGGACCATACTGCTCGGAGCGATGTGGCTCGGCGGGCAGGCGGAGGCGGAATTCGAAGGTGCCCTTGCCGGGCAGGTTCACCACCAGCACCCGGTCGGCGGTGCGGTGGTCGAGCGCGACCGCGCCGCGCAGCAGCGCGCGGCCGTCTGCGAGGTCGCTGACGCCGTCGACCAGTGCGAGCGTCTGGTTGCGGTCGGTGTGCAACTCGATCTGGCTGTCGGACGCCGTCGTCAGGGTCTCGCGCGGCATGCGGATCTCGAACTCGACCGCGGGCTTGGACGGGTTGAGGCCAAGATAGGCGAGCGCGGCGTGGCGCATGTCGTAGGCGGCAAAGGCGAACAGCGCGGCCGCGGCCAGCGCCGCCAGGCCGTGCCTGAGCACGTCGCGCCAGGTCCGGTAGGCCATGCGGAAATAGACCGTCAGCGTCAGGGCGACCGCGAGCGCGGCCGCAACGCCTGACAGCGCCGACATCAGCAGGCCGAGCCGACCGTCAGCGGATTCGGTCAAAGGGCCGATCATGCCCGCTATCTGGCCGAAGAGGGTGTTCATGGCGGTATCTCGTCAGGCCCGAAAGGCCGAAATCGCTTTAACTATCGACCCTTGGTCGCCGAAGCCGGAACGCCGGTTCAAGTCGCTGATTGTCAGGAGGAGGAGCGGCGGCTAGAGCATGGATCCGGCGGCCCCCGCCGAGTGGGAAAGTTCCGATGTCCGTTCAAATGGTTTTGCTGCCGGTCTTCGTGCAGATCGGGCTCACCTTCGCGCTCCTGATCGGGATGGTGTTCAGGCGCCGGAACGCGCTGGTCTCGGGCGAGACCAGGATTCGCGACATTGCGCTCGGCGAGCCGAACTGGCCGAAGGGCGCCACCCAAATCGCGAACTGCTACCGCAACCAGTTCGAGCTGCCGGTGCTGTTCTACGCCCTGATCGCGCTGGCGCTGCCGTTGCGCCATGCCGACCTCTTCATCGTGCTGATGTCCTGGGTGTTCGTGGTGACGCGGTTTGCCCATGCCGGCGTCTTCGTTTCCTCGAACGATCTCGGCCGGCGCTCCTCGGTCTGGCTCGCCGGCGTGCTGGTGCTGCTGGCGATGTGGATCTACTTCGCACTGAAGATTTTGTTGCTGATCTGAAAGATTCAAATGACTCCCGCCGCCCGGCTGTCCGCAGCCATCGAACTGATCGACACCATCGAGAGAGACCGCGTGCCCGCGGCCAAGGCGCTGAAGGAGTGGGGCACCGCGCACCGCTTCGCCGGCTCCGGTGACCGTGCGGCGATTGCCGGCCTGGTCTGGGACGTGCTGCGCCGCTACGCCTCCAGCGCGTATCTGATGGATTCCGACACCGCGCGGGCGCGGCTGATCGGCATGCTGCGCCTCGAGCGCAACATGGACAGCGCCACCATGGCCGCGCTGTTCGACGGCAGCCGGTTCGCACCCGCGCCGCTCACCGAGGCCGAGCAGGCCGCGCTCGCCACGCGCTCCCTGAACAACGCGCCCGCCGCGATTGCCGGGGACTATCCGGAATGGCTCGATCCCTATCTGGCAAAAGCCTTCGGCGAGGACCGGGTCGCGGAGGCGGTCGCGATGGCGAGCCGGGCGCCGCTCGACCTTCGCGTCAACACGCTAAAGTCCAACCGCGACAAGATGCTGAAGGCGCTTGCTCATCTTCATGCGAAACCGACGCATTGGTCCGCAACCGGCCTGCGCGTCGAGCTTTCCGCCGATGCCCGCAATCCCGGGCTCCAAGCGGAGGAGGATTTCATCAAGGGCGCCGTCGAGGTTCAGGACGAGGGATCGCAGCTTGCGGCGCTTTTCACCGCGGCCAAACCCGGCGAGCAGGTGATCGACCTCTGCGCCGGCGCCGGCGGCAAGACGCTGGCTCTGGCCGCGATGATGCAGGGCAAGGGCCGGCTGATCGCGACCGACAGCGACAAGCGGCAGCTCGTGCCGATCCATGAACGGCTGTCGCGCGCCGGCGTCCACAATGCCGATGTCCGCACGCCCAAGGGCGACACGGACCCGCTGGCCGACATCCGCGCCTCGGCCGACCTTGTCGTCATCGACGCGCCCTGCACGGGAACCGGCACCTGGCGCCGCAACCCCGACGCCAAATGGCGGATGCGTCCCGGTGCGCTGGAGATCCGCCTCAAGGACCAGGCCGAGGTGCTCGAGCGCGCCGTGCCGCTGGTGCAGGCCGGCGGCCGCATTGCCTACATCACCTGCTCGGTGCTGTCGGAGGAGAACGGCGAGCAGGTGAGGGCGTTCATCGAGCGTCACCCTGATTTTTCCGTAGTGCCGCCGGAGCAGACCGCGAGCGTGCTCTGGGACAAGGCCGAGGAATTTTCGCAAGCCGCGCGTCAGTCCGACGAAGGCTGGCTGATGACCCCCCGCCGCACCGGCACCGATGGCTTCTTCGTCTCGGTGCTGAAGAAGGCTTCGTAGCTTCGTAGGGTGGGCAAAGGCGCGACGCGCCGTGCCCACCATCTCTCCGCGGTTGCAATAGAAGTGGTGGGCACGCTTTCGCTTTGCCCACCCTACAAGAATCAACCATTCCAAAACAAAAACCCCGCCACCGAAATCTCGGTGGCGGGGCTTCTGTAATCCTACGACCTGCCGGTACGTCCGTGGTCAGATCGCGAATTGCGCGGCCGACTAGCCGGCGCGGAGGTTGTCAGCCGAGGACTTGCCGCTGCGGCGGTCCGCGACGATGTCGAACGAAACCTTCTGACCCTCGTTGAGGGTGCTCAGACCAGCGCGCTCAACGGCGCTGATGTGAACGAAGACGTCCTTGTCGCCGTTGTCCGGCTGAATGAAACCAAAACCCTTTTGGTTGTTGAACCACTTCACGGTGCCCATTGCCATAGTCATTTCCTTTCATAGACGATGCACTCAGGGGGACAAATGCGCATAAATTTGCGCCCATCGTCCCGGTTGGTCGATTTTGGAGAAATACCTGAAACGTGCTCGTCCATTGGAAATGAGACGGAGCGGCCCAGTCGTTCGGCCAAGGATCGATGATCACAATGTAGCGAATTAATGGGGCAAGTTCAAGGCGCCACGCGCTCGCGGCGAGCCCCCATGGCTTTGCTATTTTGCGCTGCAAAATGCGGTGCTTGAGCCCGGTCAATCCACGATGAACAGCGTCGCGCCGGTGGCCGTCGAGGAACGATGCGCGGCATCGCCGAAATCCGAAACCTGGTAGCTCATTCCCGCCGTGAGCTTGAACTTGCGCCCGTCGCGCAGCTCGCTGTCGAGCTCGCCTTGCAGCACGTAAAGCACGTGGCCGCGGTCGCACCAGTGATCGGCGAGATAGCCCGGCGAATAGTCCACTATTCGCACCCGGAGATCGCCGATGTTCAGCGTCCGCCACAGGGCCTCGCCGGTTTCGCCCGGATGCACGGTCGCCTCGACCTTGCTCCAGTCGGTGACGGTGAAGGGGGAGGTGGGGAGTTTCATGGGACGTCCTGTGTGTCAGAGCCGGCGGTGATGTTGTTAGCGCAGGCGCTCGCCGCAGTCTCCGTTGCGAGCTTGGGACACATGCGTCCCTCACTCTCGCTGTCATCGCCCGACTTGATCGGGCGATCCAGTAATCCGAGAGGTTCGTGGTTCATTGAGAAGCTACGGCGTACTGGATTCCCCGCTTTCGCGGGGAATGACAGCGGTGCGTGAGGCCCTCACTCCACCAAATGATTCGCCGATCCCTGCACGATCAGTCCGGCATCATTCACCCGCAAATACTCGCAGATCCGCTTTCCCTGCTCGTTCTCGTAAAACACGACGAGGCTGTCCGGGCTCACATACACGTCGATCAGCGAAAAATGCAGGTTCGGAATCAGCCCGAGCGCCTTGCTCCAATAGGCGCGCAGCGCATCCTTGCCGCGCACGGTGCCATCCGCACCAAACCCCAGCGCGGGGATGCGGTCAGAGGTCATCACGGCTGCGTCGTCATAGAGCGAGAGCACGTGCTCGAGGTCGCGCGCATTCCAGGCCTCGACCCAGATCCGGCCGAGCGCTGCGAGCTGTGATGGCTGATGCTGTGGCATGGCGTTCTCCCTGACTGGCCCCTGTTTGGCATGTGGGGCAATTAGGTCAATAATACTTACCTATATCGATTTGTCCATGCCCAAAGAAGGATGTGGGCGCGCAATCCGCGCGGTTGCGGGCAGGGACGCTGTCGCGTATTGGCTTGCCATGACAGCAGCACAGACCGACCGCTCCGCGTCGACGCCCCCAATGGCCTCGGCGCATGACAAGATTCTCATCGTCGATTTCGGCAGCCAGGTGACGCAGCTGATCGCGCGCCGCGTGCGCGAGGACGGCGTCTATTGCGAGATCGTCCCGTTCAACAAGGCCGAAGAGGCTTTCAACGCGATGCAGCCGAAAGCGGTGATCCTCTCCGGCGGCCCGGAATCGGTGCACGAGGAAGGCTCGCCCCGCGCGCCGCAATTGATCTTCGCCTCCGGCGTGCCCGTGATGGGCATCTGCTACGGCCAGATGGTGATGGCGGCGCAGCTCGGCGGCGAGGTCGAGGGCGGCCATCATCGCGAGTTCGGCCGCGCCGATGTCGAGGTGAAGGCGCCGAGCAAGCTGTTCGAGGACGTCTGGTCGCCCGGCGGCAAGAACCAGGTCTGGATGAGCCATGGCGACCGCATCACCAAAATGCCGCCGGGCTTCTCCGTCGCCGGCACCTCGCCGAACGCGCCGTTCGCGATCATCCAGGACGAGACGCGCAAATATTACGGCCTGATGTTCCACCCCGAAGTGGTGCACACGCCCGACGGCGCCAAACTCATTCGCAATTTCGTGCGCAAGATCGCAGGCCTCTCGGGCGACTGGACCATGCGCGCCTTCCGCGAGGAGGAGATCGCCAAGATCCGCGCGCAGGTAGGCCGAGGCAAGGTGCTCTGCGGCCTGTCCGGCGGCGTCGATTCCGCAGTCGCGGCCGTCCTGATTCACGAAGCCATCGGCGACCAGCTCACCTGCGTGTTCGTCGACCACGGCATGCTGCGTCTCGACGAAGCCAAGACCGTAGTCGACCTGTTCCGCCACCACTACAACATCCCGCTCGTGCACGTGGACGCCTCAAAACAGTTTTTGGGCGAGCTCGAAGGCGTCACCGATCCCGAAACCAAGCGCAAGACCATCGGCCGCCTCTTCATCGAGGTGTTCGAAGCCGAGGCCAAGACAATCGGCGGCGCCGACTTCCTGGCGCAGGGCACGCTCTACCCCGACGTGATCGAGAGCGTCTCCTTCACCGGCGGCCCCTCGGTGACGATCAAGTCGCACCACAATGTCGGCGGTCTGCCCGAGCGCATGAACATGAAGCTGGTCGAGCCCCTGCGCGAGCTGTTCAAGGACGAGGTCCGCAAGCTCGGCCGCGAGCTCGGCCTGCCCGAAATCTTCGTCGGCCGCCACCCGTTCCCAGGCCCCGGCCTCGCCATCCGCTGCCCCGGCGAGATCACCAAGGACAAGCTCGACATCCTGCGCAAGGCCGACGCCGTCTACATCGACCAGATCAGGAAGCACGGTCTCTACGACGAGATCTGGCAGGCCTTTGCCGTGCTGCTCCCGGTCAAGACCGTCGGCGTCATGGGCGACGGCCGCACGTATGATTTCGTCGTGGGCCTGCGCGCCGTCACCTCCACCGACGGCATGACCGCGGACTTCTACCAGTTCGACATGAAATTCCTGGGCGAGACCGCCACGCGCATCATCAACGAGGTGAAGGGCGTGAATAGGGTGGTGTATGACGTGACCAGCAAGCCGCCGGGGACGATTGAGTGGGAGTGAGGGGGGAGTACTGCAGCGTAGAATGGAGCCGCGTGGGCTATTGAAGGAAATTATTCTCGAGTGAACGTAGTCGATAATTATTGATCGGTCTGACTGGTCACGACCCGCTCATGGTCTGATACTTTTGTCGCCATAGCCGCCCCATGCGGCCGGCGCGCTTGCGGCTTGCGCCGCTTGCGCGGGAGCTAATCCGGCATTCCACTTAGCCGCGATGAAGCGTCGGCCGGTCACGTTGTTCGAAGCGTTCGATGCCAACCAGGCCACAGGTGCTCCCATGATTGCCGGCTGAAGCAGGCTCTTGGGATCGCCAAGATTTGCCGCCATCCGTGTTGCAACGGGACCGCCGGGCGATAGAACATTCGCCGTGACGCCGGTCGGCTGAAGGGACGCCGCCAAAGCTGCTATGAACGCTTCTCCGGATGCCTTGGTCATGCCATAGGCGACATGATCCGACTCGAGCATTGTATCGAGACTGGTGGAGATGAAGATGATTCGTCCCCATCCATGCTCAATCATGTCGGGCACGACCAGTCGGGTCAGAGCAATCGGTGCGAAGGTGTTGATCTCGAACAATCGGCGCAACTGATCCGACGTAATGTCCAGAGGCCGTTGCACCGAAGGATTCGGGATGCCCGCATTGTTAACAAGGATATCGACACGCCCAAATGCGCGCACCGCAGCATCGACCAAGCCGTGCAGTTCTCGCTCATTGCTGAGATCGGCAGTGCCCACAGCCGCGTACTCGCCCGCTCTGCTGGCGCGCCGCGTATCCTCGAGCGATTCAATATCTGTTGAAGTCAGGAATACACGATGTCCCGCGTTCAGCAGAGCCAAGGCCATAACGCGTCCAAGGCCGCGCCCTGCACCGGTCACAACGGCTACGCGTTCAGTCACGTTTGATGGTCTCTCTCTCATGACGTCGTCTTCGAGCTAACGTCGTAGCCTTTGCCGCGTTCCCGGCATTCCGTCGAGCGGAGAAGGCCGACCTTTGTTGAGGAGCGCTGAAGCTGACGGTTTTTTGCTGCCAGGGGAGCACGGTTTGTTGCCGAAGACCTCGAAAATCGACCAATCGATGTCGATAGTCGCTGAAACCGAGCAAATCGTGGATCGTCGAAATTGTCCTTTGATATCAACAGCGCAAATTTGTGACGGACCGGAGTGTCGGTCTTTGGCTAAGTGGAGAAAAAATTGTTACGAATAATCAGCGCGCTAATGTGAATCAGAACAATCGAGTGGGAGTAGGGGGAATCCATCTCCTCGCGGTGATATGAACAGATTGAGATGCAGCCAGATTGAACTTCCGCGCTTCACCGCAATCTGAGTGGCTATATCGAGGGCCATCATTACGATGGCTTGTTTACAGCTTCCTTTCACTCGCGGAGGAGCTTTCGATCGTGCCTTGTCGTCGTTGCTTGGGCTTCCAATCTCGGAGGTTGGCTGCGGTGGGGCTATTTCATTCAGGGTGATACGGTCGAGACCGATCTACTTGCCGACAATGTCGCTGGTCTACTGAATGAGATTGCGCGTGTGCCGCAACGGTATCCCCAAAAGCTTGGCAAAGGCACCCGAGATCCTGCTGGTCTGTTCTATTGGGAGCAATGGACAACATAGTACGGCATTGCGGTGACAAGTGCATAAAACTTGCAATGCCCGACCCAGGCCCCACCAGGTCCAGGCGCCTGCCTGACAAGCTCGATATCCTGCGCAAGGCCGACGTCGTCTACATCGACTGGATCCGCAAGCACGGCCTCTACGACGATATCTGGCAGGCCTTTGCGGGTGTTGCTCCCGGTCAAGACCGTCGGCGTGGGTATCGCTGAGCTCCACCGCATCCTGCGAGCTGCCGCGACCTCGCGTCTTGAAGCCGGCGAACAAAAGCTGTATGTTCAACAATCTGCCAATTTGTTCAACATGAGGGAGCGCCATGGCAGGAGCTTCGACAAAACGGCCGGCGGCGCGGGGTCGGCGGCGGTCGCCGGGCAGTGGCCTTACGGGCGTGACGCGGCGGCCAAAGCGCGTCGAAGCTGGCGCAAAAGGCGAAATCCAGCTCGGCAGCGTACGCGTCGAGGCGGTGATGCGGGCCGCCGAGCAATCGGGTCTCCTCAGTAGGAAGAGCGGCCGGATCGCCGGCCGCGTCAGTCCGGCGCTGATCAGGCAAGCCAAGCGGCAGACCGGAATCGTGGCCGACACGGACCTGATCGAGTTTGCTCTGGCCACCATCGCTCTGGAGGACAATTTCGCCGAGGACTTTCGGAAGTCACGAGGCAAGGTCGATCGTGATCTGAAACTCGGCTTCTGACGTGGCGGAGTTCGACTTTGACGCCGCGTGCAGGTGGGCTCGGTTCAACCCTAAGCGAACGCTCACCCGGCGTCATGACAACGTCCTTCCCTTTGTTGCTGCCGGCCAGATCGGTGGGCAGGCGCTCTTGCTCGACAGCTGCGTCTACATCGACCAGATGCAGGGGCGCGCGCCAGCTCTGCTGGAAGAGCTCATCGCGCATCGCGAGGTCAATCATTCGTCGGTGGCCATTCAGGAATTGATGCACACTGTCGGCGTGCTGAACCCGGCGGACAAGCGGACCCCACGGGTCACCGCCGAGATTGGCAAGCGGATCAAAGCGATGCCGCCCCATCGAATCTTTACGCCAGACATCGAGGTGCTCGGCAGAGCAGCGCTGCTGTCGGGAATCCTCTGCCGGCTCCAGGGCTACGGGAACGATCTGAAGCTGCGTGCGCTCGCGGATAGTGTGCTGTTCCTCCAGGCGCGGAAGCTCGGCCTTGTCGTGCTGACGACGAATATTGGTGACTTTGATATCCTGCTCCAGCTCATGCCCGGCGGGCGGGCACTGCTCTATCGGCGAATATGAGGATTCCGGCGGCCGCTGATTTCTCTACTAACCCGTTCATGCTCGCGGAGCCCATCGCACAAACGGAAATACGGTGGCTCCATTTCGGTCGGTTCTGTACCATCATGGTCCATGATGGTATCTGGCGGCGAACCGGACGGAGAATAGCTTGTTGACCGATACGGGACTTCAGAAGCTTAAGCGTGGCAAGAAGCTTTACAAGCGCGGCGACGGCATGGACGTCGCCGTCCTGCCCGTCAAAAGGCGCAAGCAGATCCGGGAAAGTGGCGACGGCACAAGCGAAGTGGTGCATTGATGCGCGCCGCGTTGATAGTGGTGATGGCCGCAACACTGGCTATGCCGGCTGCGGCGGCTCTGGCGAAGTCTCCGGACTGCGCGAGTTGGCCCACCAACATGGCCCTCACGCACCTCAAGAACGCCGGCCTGATTGATATCGCATCAGTGATCGACGCGCAGACCAGGGCCGTTCGTCTCGCATCCGAAAAGATCGGCAAAGACCTCTACCAGCAGGTTTACGACATCACGTTTCAGACCAAGGATGGCAAGACGATCGAGGTCATCACGAATAGCCAGGCATCAAGCGAGGAATGTTCGATGAGGGGCGTCGACGTCTACGTGGTCTCGAAGAAAATCGGCGGGTCGGCAGAGCAGCCATCCGAGGGCACGACTAAAAAGTGATCCGGCTGCACCGAAGGTTTAAGAACTGGGGCGCCATTCGCCAATGAGGACCGCTTTGGTGCAGACGTCCCGGCGCGGATGAGGGATGCTAGGAGGGTATCTCCTGTGCGATCTCCCACATGTGACCGGATGGGTCGGAAAAGGCGGCGGTGCGGCGACCCCAGGGACGATCGATAGGGCCGTTCACCAACTCTACGCCGCTTTGCCGGAGCCTCGCGCAGGCCTCATCGACATCGGCGACTCGAATGGTCATGAGCATGCGAGGTCCGGCGCTCGAAGCAGCCGGCACCACCGGCTGCACGAGCTGCGGTGCCTCGGTGTCCTGCAGCAAATTGACCATGACGCCACCGAGCCCGATCACGCTGCATACGGCGTCGGAATAGATCGGCTTGGCGTCGAACACGGCCTCGTAGAATGCCCGCGCGCGCGCGAGGTCGTCGACGAAGAGGGTCACGCATTCCAGATTGTTCAAGCTTTTCATTCGCAGGGCCTCGGTTGATCGGTCCGTCGAGCTTCTTTTGACGAAAGATAGCAACGTATTTGGAAATAATGAAGCAGATTGCCTTTTCGACTGTTGCGGCGTTCGCGCAGGTCATATCGGCGGTCTCGCCGGGAGGTCGACATGAATTCGCCGCACCCGACCTGTCAGCGCTTCACGAACCGATAGGCGAAGCGATCGGTCTGTCCCTTGATCGCGGGATCGAACACCTTGATCGCGTGCGGATCGTCCTTGTTCGCGAGCAGGGTGCTTTCCGCGTCCAGCACGAAGCCGGCCGCCTCCACCTCCGCGCGAACGGAGGCAGGCTCGATCCGATGCAGCGACTGGGCGTCGCGCGCGCCCGTCCCGACGGCAGCGGCGTGGTCGACGATGACGTAGGACCCGCCGGGCTTCAGCCGCTCGTAGACAGCTCGATTGAACTGGGCCGCCGTCGCGCCCCTGGCCTGGATCAGCGCGGTGTGGAGATCGTGGTAGAACAGGTGCAGCCACAGGCGTGGCCTGCGGCATCGCCACCAGGTCCCCCGAGACGGCTTCGACGTTCTCGCGGCCCGGCTCCTTCGCTAGCGTCCGCATGCGGCCGAACGGATCGTTCTTGAAGTGGGCGACCTCGGCCGGCACGAAGCTGTAGACCCGTCCTTCGGGTCCGACGACATCCGAGAAGAGGCGCGTCCAGTCGCCGTCGCCTGGGTAAACATCGATGATGGTGGTGCCGGCTTCTATTCGTGCGAACGGGATCAATTCGGACAGTTTGGATTGGTCGTACATTGGGATCTCCGTTACGGCTGGGCATTCGACGGCTGCGCGGCCCACGCCAGCGCCTGCGTGTCGATGTACTCCCGGATCTTCTTCAGCTTGCCGTCCCGGACGGTAATGGCGAAGACCCAGTCGTCGTTGAACGGCTTACTCGTGGCCTTGATTTTCCCCGTAGCGACGCCGATGACCAGAACCCGGTCTCCCTGCGCCACGAATTCGGGCGGTTCCGGGAATGTCGTTTCCACCTCTTCGGACGCCTTCTGAAGCACAGCCGCCAACTCCGCGTGCCCGCGGTGGGTTCCGGCCAGGGGCCAGCCCTCGCCCGGAATGATCCACTCGATGTCTTCGGCGACCAGTGCCAACAGAGCCTCCTTGTCGCCGCGTCCGATCGCGGCAAAGAAATCCTTCACTGTCTGGACGTTCGTCTCGGTGCTCTTCGTCATTTCTCCATCTCGCTCCGATCGGATCGCGCTCGATCCATAACGGTGACAGCGCACTCAATATGCACGGCCGTCGGCCCGCATGAGAACAGGGGCGGCCGCGCGCTGCAGAAGTCAGCGCGCGACTTGTTCTCGGCGTCGATCACACGGTCGTGGATCGACTACTGCTCCTTCTTGAACAGATCCTGGAAGATCAGCGGGCCCCAAACGCGGCCGCGTGCGTGCACCAGCGCGCCACCCTCGTTGAGCTTTCCGAGCTTCACGGGTGCAAAGCCGAGTTGTTTGGCCAACGCCGCCACCGGAGCGATCGCGTCCTCGTCGTCACCAGACAGAAACACGACCCGGTGGCCGCCCTCGACGGCCGGATCGGCAGCCAGTTTGGCCGCACCCAGGTGATTGAAGCCTTTCACGAGCCTGGCGCCGGTGAACGACTTCGCGACGAAGGCGGAGGACGGCAGGCCGTCCAGTTCGTCAGGGACCGGAAACGCGTTCATCGCGTCGATGATGGTCTTGCCTTTCCAGCTCGGCAGCGCCTTCGCAACCTCGCGATGCTCCCCGAACGGGACCGCCAGGATGATGGTTTCGGCCTCGAGTGCGTCCCGCAGCGACTTGGCGACGACACTGGCTCCAATCGCCCGAGCCTGCGGCGCCAACGTCTCGGGCGGCCGGCGGCTCGCGACGGTGACGTCGATGTTTTTACGGGCGAAGGCGTGGGCGAGGGCCTGGCCTATCTTGCCGAATCCGACAATCGCATAGCTCATTCTAATTTCTCCGATCCGTGTTGCTGATGTTGATGTGCTGGCGCTTCAGATCGCCGAGAAGCCGCCGTCGACGGACAACTCCACCCCATTCACGAAGCTCGAATCGTCCGAAGCCAGAAACAGCGCGGCTGCCGCAATTTCCTCGGGACGACCCATCTTTCCCCGCGGGATCAGGGATTCGAACATCCGCTTCGCCTCCTCGGTGAGGACCTGGTCCTGCATCGGTGTGGCGATCGGCCCCGGGTGCAGCACGTTCACCCGGATATTCCTGCCCTTGAGTTCGTTGAGCCAACCGCGTGCAAATGCGTGCAAGGTCGCCTTGCTCGCCGCATACACGCTATAACCGGGAAAACCTTTGATCGAAGCAACCGACCCGGTCATGAAGATCGATCCGCCATCGCTGAACAGCGGCAACGCCTTCTGGACCGTAAACAGAGTGCCGCGCGCATTGAGGCCGAACGTTGCATCGAAATGCTGCTCGGTGATCTCGCCCAGTGGGACGGCTTCGCCCATGCCGGCGCTCGCGTACAGGACGTCGATCCTGCCCTTTGCCCGCTTGACCGTGTCGAACAGGCGGTCCAGGTCGTCGAGATTGGCCGCGTCGCCGCGCACGCCGGTCACGTTCCGGCCAATCAGCTTGACGGCCGCGTCGAGCGCCTCCTGCTTTCGGCCCGTGATGAAAACATAGGCGCCTTCTTCAACGAACCGCTTGGCGCTCGCCAGCGCCATGCCGCTCGATCCACCGGTGATGACTGCAACTTTTCCTTCAAGCTTTCCCATAATTTCTCCTGTCGTCGTGTCGGGACAGCATCTGCCCCCGAGGACCCCGACATAGGTCCGCTCGAGTCAGACGTTGAGTGCGGAGGCGCGCACATCGGTGGTGCGAAATCGATCCGGTCGGACGACCGACGCCAGCCGCCCCGACCGGTGTCGGCCGTTCGGAACCGGGGCGCGCTGGTCGGAACCGGCTATGATGACCGCCCGTACTGCGGTAGGAGGCGTAGAGACCGGCTTTGGAAGGCGCACCGCGCGGTGCGGGATTGCACCATGATCGACTGGGATGACGTTCGTTACTTCCTTGCCGTCGCGCGCGGAGGCTCGGTGCGGGCTGCGGCCGAGCGCCTCGGCGTCAACCACGCAACCGTGCTGCGACGCGTCGCCCAGCTCGAGGAACGCCTCGGGGTCCACATGTTCGAGAAGCTGCCGTCGGGCTACCGCCTGACGGCTGCCGGCGAGGAGGTTCTCGAATTCGCGGACCAGATGGAAGCGTCGTCGCACCAGCTCGAGACGCGCGTCTTCGGGCGCGACCAGAGCGTGCGCGGGCGTCTGCGGGTGACGCTGGCGCCGCCGCTTGCGACACATCTGCTCATGCCGGACTTCGCCGAATTCGCGCGCCTGCATCCGGACATCGAGATGGAAATCCTGTCGGCGGGCGAGCTGGCAAACCTGACCAACCGGGAGGCCGACGTCGCGATCCGCGTCGTCTACGACCGCAAAACCCTGCCGCTCAATCTTCACGGCACGAAAGGACCGGAGCTGTTCGGCGCCGTCTACATGTCCCGGGATCGATTGGCTGCGTGGCGTGCGGGCGCGCCCGATCCCATGCGGTGGATCGTCATCAGCATGCATGGAATTCCGGATTGGGCGGGCGAGGGGGAGGTTCGTACCACGGGCGTTCCATTCAGGACCACGGACGCCGCCGGGCAGATCGCTGCCGTACGGCAAGGGCTCGGGATCACGACACTGCCGTGCTTCGTCGGCGATGCCGACCCGCTATTGGCGAGGGTGCCGGGCACCGAGCTGCACATGTACGGAACGGTCTGGCTTCTCACCCAGGGCGAGACACGCAAGACCAAGCGCGTGCGGCTCTTCACCGAGTTCGTATCCCGCAGGCTCGCCGCCTACGCGCCGCTGCTGGCGGGGTTGTCGGCAGCGCGGGACTGAGGTCGGGCAGGTCGCCGGAGAGGCTTGCCGTAATCCGGAAGGAATTACTCTATCACGGCGTCTCATTGGCCCTTCGGCTAATCCGCCCCAATCGGACTCGCCTGTCGCTGGGCCGCGATCAGCATCTCCACGAACGCCGTCACCTTCGGCGGACGGAAGCGGGCCGCTGGGTAGACCGTGTGGATGCCGCCGGATGGCAGTTGCCATTGCGGCAGAATGTGAATGAGGCGGCCCGCCGCCAGATCGTCGGCCACCAGGAAATCCGGCAGCACCGAAAGGCCGCCGCCGGCGAGTACGGCCGCGAGCGCCCCCGGCGTCGTGTCGATCGCAATGTTCGCCTGCAGGCGCACGGCGCGTCGATCGAGATCGCCGCGCGAGAACTGCCACAGCAGCGGCTCGCGCAGCGCCATGTTGGCGATGAACGGCAGCGCCACCAGATCGTCGGGATCGCGCGCGGCTGCGATCCGATCCGTGAATGCGGGAGCGCCGACCAGGAATTGCCGAAACGCGCCGATCTTGCGCGCCTGCAGGCTGGAATCCACCAGCCATCCGACGCGGATCGCCATGTCGATCTGGCCTGACGCGAGATCGACGGTCTGATCTTCGAGCGTCAACTCCACCCGGCAGCTGGGATAGCGGGCCGCGTAGGCCGTGACGACGGCGACGACGACGGCCGTGCCGTAGTCGTTGGGCGCGGTGATCCGCAATGTGCCGGTCGGCGCGGCGGCGGCCTGGGCGAGTTCGTCGAAGGCATCCTCGGCTTCGCGCAAGATCATGACGCAGCGCGCATGAAACATCCGGCCGGCTTCGGTTGGATGGACCCGGCGCGTCGTGCGCACGAGAAGGCTGGTGCCGAGATCGCGCTCCAGCTGCGCCACTTGCTGGCTCACCACGGCTTTGGTGATGCCGAGCCGCTCGGCTGCCCGGGTGAAGGATCCGGTGTCCACGACGGCTGCGAAATAGGCCAGGCGGTTCAGGTTCATTGGCTTTGTCCGTCAGATCGACTGTAAGTCTATGACATACATTCTGTCTGCTTTGTTGCTATTTTTCTATCAATTGGCGCGTGCCACAAGTGCGGGCAAGGAGATCGACATGTCCGCGCCCATTCACATTACCTACCTCTTCGATCCGCTCTGCGGCTGGTGCTACGGCGCCTCCACGCTGCTCGAACAGCTTGCGGCCCGAGCGGATTTCGCTGTCGCGCTCGCGCCGACCGGCCTGTTCGCCGGCGACGGCGCCCGGCCGATGGACGACGGCTTTGCGGCCTACGCCTGGAGCAACGACCAGCGGATTTCGCGCTCGAGCGGCCAGCCCTTCAGCGAAGCCTATCGCCGCGATGTGCTGGGCGACCGCACGCGCCTGTTCGATTCCGGCCCGGCAACGCTGGCGCTCACGGGCGTTGCGCTCACGGCTCCCGATCGGGAGCTCGAGGCTCTGAAGGCCCTTCAGGTCGTCCGCTATGTCGAAGGCCGCGACAGCACGGACATCGGCGTTCTGTCGGAGGTGCTGCGCGCGATGAACTTGCCGGAGGCTGCCGCGCGTCTGGCGACGCCCGACGCCGCGTTGGTCGCCGCGTATCGCGCGCGCCTCGAGGCTGCGCGTGCCGAGATGCGCCGGTTCGGCGCCAATGGCGTCCCGGCCCTGATCGTAGGGACCGGCAATGATCGGCGCCTGATGCAGGCAAGCGCGCTGTTCGGCAGCCTGGACGTCCTCGTCGACGGACTGAAGGCGGCCTGAGCGCAGCGATCAACAGAGACCGGACATCCAGCTTCAATTTCGCGACCGCAGACCACACCAGGAGACCAACATGCCGACAAGGAGAACCATCATGAAAACCACTCTCGCCGCGGGCGTCGCCGCAGTCTTCGCACCCGCAGGCCTCGGCCATGCCGCCGGCGGGCTCGCCTGGAAGCATTTTCCGGCCGGACAGAACGGCTTCTTCCGGGCTCCCGTTCTGGTGTCCGGGCCGAGCGAAGCCGTGCTGATCGATGGCGGCTTCACGCTGCCCGATGGCAAGGCCGTCGCAGACGCCATCAAGGCAACCGGCAAGAAGCTCACCACCATCTACATCACCCAGTCGGACCCGGATTACTACTTCAGTCTCCGCGCCATTAAGGCGGCGTTCCCGGAGGCTCGCGTGATCGCGGCGCCCGCAACAGTGGCGGCCATTAACGCCAGCGTCGAAAAGAAGCTTGCCGTCTGGGGTCCGCAGCTCAAGGCGAACGGCCCGCAAGTGCTCGCCGATGTGGTCATCCCCGACGCGTTCGACGGCAAGACGCTCAGCGTGGACGGCGAGACCATCGAGATCGTCAGCGCAGACGGGCTGGTCAACCGGCGTTATCTGTTCGTGCCGTCGCTGAACGCGGTGTTCGGCGGCGTGCTGATCTTCTCCGGCGTCCATGTCTGGACCGCCGACACGCCGACCAAAGAGCAGCGCGCCGCCTGGATCGCCAATCTCGAAAAGATCGCGGCGCGCAAGCCGGCAATCGTCGTGGCGGGCCATCTGTCGGTGGATGCAAAGACCGATCTGTCCGGTGTCGAGCACACGATCGCCTACCTCAAGGCGTTCGACGAAGAGCTGGCCAGGGCCAAGGATTCCGCGGCGCTCAAGGCGGCGATGGAAGCGCGTTTCCCCGGCCTCGGCATGGGCGTTGCGCTCGACATCGGCGCCAAGGTCGCCACCGGCGAAATGAAGTGGGGCTGAGGTGGGTGCGAATCTCGACCTGATCCGCGCCACCTATGAGGGATCATCGTCGGAAGAGAACGGCCGCAATCTCCTGGCCGCTCTCGCCCCCGATGCGGCGTGGACCGAAGCGGAAGGGTTTCCGTACGCGGGCACCTATGTGGGACCCGACGCGATCATCGCCGGCGTGTTCCGGCGTCTCGCCACCGAATGGACCAGCTATCGCGCCGATGTTCACACCTATCTCGAAGACGGCGACCGCGTCGCCGCCTTCGGCGTCTACTCCGGAACCTACAAGGCGACCGGCAAATCCATGCGCGCCAATTTCGCGCATCTCTATCTGGTGAAGGACGGCAGGATCGCCAGCATGACGCAATATGTCGACACCGCAATGGTGCAAAAGGCGCTGGCGCCTGCTGGCCAGTAGCAGCCGGATCGCGTCGGAACGTACGAGAGGGGCCGCGATACGGCGGGCTCCCCGTGAGGGTGCATTCAGCTCCAAGTGCTGGGACCGGGTTCGCGAATTGGTCCACGCCGAACCTCATGCGAGGGCTTGCCGACGTCGACGCCGGATAGCTCGCGTAGGCGGGTCTAAGTAGGACGGGTAGAGCGCAGCGAAACCCATCGCAACCGCAGAACGAGATTGACGGGTATCGCTTCCGACGAGTTAAATCGAGCAATGGCATTCGGGGTGTTCATCCATCGATCTGACTCGATCTACGATGACAGCCCGGCTGAACGTTATCAGTTTCCCAGTCAGTACCTGCATCGTGTCGAGGCCTGCGTCGGCGATTGGGTCATCTATTATGAGCCGAGCAAGGTAGCTGACACGCGAGGCTACTTTGCGATTGCAAGGGTTCAGCAAGTGATTCCGGATCCCGGTACTGCCGGGATGTACCTCGCGGTGATCGAGCCAGGCAGCTATCTCGATTTCGCCAATCCGGTCGCGTTCAATGGCTCGAACGGGCCGGTCGAGCGGGGTATTTTGAACGAGCAGGGACGAATTTCGGGACGGGCTCAGTCCGCTGTCCGTCCAGTTTCGCACGAAGATTTCGATAGAATCTGCGAGCTCGGTTTCGCCGAGAATGTACCGCTCCTGCCCCGGCGTGACGACGATGTCCGATCGCTCGATCTTAACGAGGAGCAGGCGCTGTTCAGGTTCGACCAACAGCGTGATCGCGTCAGCCTGACCGTATCGAGAATTTTACGCGACCGGATTTTCCGCCGCATCGTGCTTCGCGCCTATGACGAGCGTTGCGCGATCACCGGGCTGAAGCTCATCAATGGAATGGGGCGCGCCGAGGTGGCCGCCGCTCACATCCGGCCGGTCGAAGCGAACGGGCCGGATATCGTTAGCAACGGGATTGCTCTTTCAGGCACCGCGCATTGGATGTTCGATCGCGGTCTCATCAGTCTGGCGGATGATCTGGAGATATTGATCTCACGCCAGACAAACGATCCCGAGAGCGTAAGATCGATTGTCAACAAGACCGGCCACGCGCTAGAGCCGCGGCGGCTATCAGATCGTCCGCATCCTCATTTCCTGAAATGGCATCGCGACAATTGCTTCAAGCAATAGGCGAATCCATGGGCGCAAATCGGTCGGCAATTCCTCGCATGACTAATATCCGATGCAGCCGCGCCGGACTAGCAGATAGCGGGCGGCGTCGCAGCCTCACGTCCCCCGACTATAAAGCCGCTCATCCCACCAAACCGGTTCCGGCATCGTATGACTAAGGCTCTTGGCGTCGGGATGCGTCGGGTTGATCAGAAAGTTGCGCTCCAGCCGCGCCGGGATCGACGGCACGATCAGCATCGCCGAGCGCTTTTCGTCGTACCAGACCTGCGCGAAATTCTTGCAGATCGTCTCGTTGCGCGAATCCCAGCCGGGATGGGCGGCGGTCTGAAAGACCTCGTAGGAGACACCGTTCGGAATGGTGATCTCGATGAAGTGCTGGTTGGCGGGCATCACCAGATTGGCGTGAACCAGTTTCTCCAGTATCGCGGTGGAATAGTGCTCGGAAGTGTAGATCACCGGACTCCAGGGCGTGTTCCAGCGCCCCGGATAGAGCCGCGCTCCCTCTGCGTCATAGATCGGAAACGCGCCGTCGGGATCGCCGATGCGATAGCATCTGAGAACGCGATCGCTTTTTTGCACGTTCAGACGCCGCCGCTGTAAGCCGCGCGTCCCAGCAGATTCAGCACAGCATCGGCGCCGGGACCGGTCGCGAGCGCAAGGTCCAGCGGCACCTTGTTGTCCAGTATCGGATGCGGGCGGTTGAGGAAGTCGCGCACCTTCGCTTCGTCGCGGAAGACTTCGAGGCCAAAGGCGAAGACCTTGGCAACACGCGCCAAGCGGTCGCTCTCGTCGGTCGTCAGATGCTGTTTATGCTTGCGGCGGCGCTCCAGCGTCGGCTTCGGCACAATGCGATGGGCGAAGCCGCGCACGTCCAGCGGCGAGATGCGCCCGGCGAGCTTGTCCAGCGCGGACACCGGAAGGCCCTTTTCCACCGAAGTGGCCAGTGTGAGTGTTGTCTCCGGTGTCCTCGACTTGATGCCGAACAGGTCGGCTAGAATAGTAGCTTGACTACCCATATGGACTTCACCTCACGTGAGGCGAACATACGCCTCAAATGAAAAAAACGTCAATGGGCCTCGTTGCCCCGGACTTGTCTGAACGCGGTCGCTGGATATTTCAGCCCGATCCATGCAAAACCGCAAGATCGGTCGAGCAATTCGCAGCCGTCAGCGACTAACTGGAGCCGCCACGGAGGAGGGACGATGAAGGCGGCGCTTGAAAACTATCAGGCCCGGATGCGGCGGGTGCTGGACTATCTCGACCGGCACCTCGAAAGCGATCTGGACCTCGACACGGTGAGCGGCGTTGCGGCCTTCTCGAAATTTCATTTCCACCGGCAGTTCACCGCGACCTTCGGGTTGTCCGTGCATCGCTATGTCCAGCTTGCCCGTCTGAAGCGCGCGTCGCATTGGCTGGCCTACACGGACGGCCAAAGCGTCACGGAGATCGCGATGGATGCCGGCTACGACGCACCCGACGCCTTCGCCCGCGCCTTTCGGCAACGGTTCGGGCAATCGCCGTCGTCGTTCCGGAATTCTCCCGACTGGGAGCCGTGGCTTGCGGCCTTCGGGCCTCTCGACCGCGCCAGGAGCAAACTCATGAAGACTTTTACCACTGACGACGTGACGATACGCGACGTGCCTCCCACACGGGTGGCGATCATGGAGCATCGGGGGAGCCCCGCGACGCTCGGCGCCACCATCCAGCGCTTCATCGCGTGGCGCAAGAAAGCGGGTCTGCACCCCAGCACGAGTCCCACCTTCAATGTCTGGCGATCCGAGCGGCGTCCCGCGTCGCCTGCCGATTACTGCACGGACCTTTGCGTCGGGACCGAAGAGCCGATCGAGGCAAACGGCGAACAGATCAAGGCCGGCGAGATCCCCGGCGGACGTTGTGCGGTGCTGCGCGTCATCGGCAACACCGACAATCTGGAGCCCGCCGCGCTGTATCTTTACCGCGACTGGCTTCCGGCCAGCGGCGAGGAGGCCCGCGACTTCCCGATCTATTGCCAGCGGCTGAGCCTGTTCCCGGAGGTGCCGGAGCACGAGGCGGTCGCGGAGGTTTTTCTGCCGCTGAAATAGCGCGCCCTCCAGGTGTAGGATGGGTCGCGCGAAGCGAAACCCGTGATCGCTCTTCCACAAAGGAGCTGATGGGTTTCGCAGCGCTCCACCCTCCTACGCGCTGCACTATGCCGTCCCGCCTCTTGCGAAGGCGGCCTTCCATGCAGGCTTGTAGAAAACGACGCACAAAAGAACAGAATAGGGAATGGGGAATCCAACGTATATTGCGCCGAATAAGATCAGCCGTACCAAGCCGTCTGCACTGATCGAACCCATGTCGTAGCTACCGATGGTCGCGATAACAGGGACGGTAAGGTAGGAAAGCGCAGACGAAAGGAACAGCAGTCCAGCGTAGACAAGGCTCAATGCGCGCGCCCACGAGCGCAGTCTGAATATTCCGGTTCCTGCGACGAGCCCGACGACTCCCGTTGCCAAAATCAGGAGACAGAACGCCAGGCGGGCTATCGGGATGTAGAAAGCGCCCAATCGCAATAACTCGGCCATGAGGTAGAGGGCGCCGAGAAGCAGGAATAACCCGTTGAGGATTCCGATGCCGCCCAAGATGACGTTGAGCACAGCTATCGCGGTCATTCCACCGGTGCGGTACGTCTCCACGCTCACCCCCTGAAGTCGAAGAACAGCAGACTGCACCGTCCGATCATCGGAACACCGATGAGCGTTTTGAGCACAGGGACCGTGCGCTTCTGTAGTCGTCGTCGCAGCACCTTCGGTTCAACCGATCGAGGATGGGCATCGCTGCGCCCCCAATCCTGCAAGCTCAATCCGGGTTTCAGCCGTCTTGTTCTCCCGACCGATTTTGGTCGCGACTCCATCTATTTCGATCCCGGATGCCATTCCGGAAGTTTTGGGGATCTCAGGATCGAGACGATCCCAGTCGTATCCGCGCGAGCAGAACAGCACGACGGATGGCTTGAATGTGCTGGCATCGTCCAGCGTGCCGACATAGATGCCGATGTAGTCCGGCTTCTCCTCCGGCTGGTTGTAGATCGGCGAGCCGCAATTTGGACAAAACCCCTTGCGCTTGACGGCGCCGCTGTCGGAAGTGCGCGCGATTTCGCGCAGCTCGCCGGTCACCGAGACCGCGTTGCGCGCGAACACGAAGACGGAGCTGTGACCGCTTCCGGTGTCGCGTTGACAGTCGCTGCACTGGAATTGAAAACCGCGTATGGGCGCGGCCGCGATGGTGTAATAAACTGCCTGAGGTGCGGACTCGAGCGGGCGAACGGAACAAATTCGGTCGCCCTGCTACGCGACGAAACGAACGACGCCGCCATCCACCCGCAGAGCCGCGCCGGTTGTCGCCGAAGCCTGCTCCGAGCAAGCGTAGACGATCATGTTGGCCACCTCATCGGTGGTCGCGAAGCGTTGGATGAGGGTGGTCGGACGCATCGCCTTCAGGAAGCCCTGCTCGGCTTCCTTCTGCGTGATTCCGTTTGCTTCGGCCTGCTTGGCCATGAAGTCGCCCAGGATCTCGGAGCGGGTTGGTCCCGGCAGGACGGCGTTGACCGTGACGCCCGTGCCCGCGACCGCCTCGGCAAGCCCGCGCGAGACCGCGAGCTGAGCTGTTTTGGTCATGCCGTAGTCGAGCATTTCCTTGGGGATGTTGACTGCGGACTCGCTACTCACGAACACGACGCGGCCCCAGCCTTTCGCCACCATCCGCGGCAGGTAATGACGGGTCACGCGCACGCCACTCATGACGTTCAATTGGAAGAGGCCAAGCCAGTCCTCGTCGGGGATCTTCGCGAAGTCCTCGATGCCATTGTAGTCCCGGATGTGCGCCGTACCCAAATTGTTGACGAGGATATCGGCGTCCGGCGCTCGTGCGATCAGGGCTTCGGCACCCTCCGCTGTTGCAAGATCGGCGGCAACTCCCGAGATGTCGCTTCCGGGAAAGGCCTGCCGCATCTGCCGTACCGCATCGTTGACCCGTGCAGCGCCACGGCCGTTGATGACGACCGATGCGCCGGCAAGGGCTAGTCCCTCCGCCGTGGCGCGGCCGATACCAGCGGTGGATCCGGTAATGATCGCCTTGCGGCCGTTGAAGTCGATATTCATCTGATTTATCTCCGATTGAAGAGGTGCGGCGATCAATGCGCTGATCTGGGCTAGACACCCGCATTGTCACCTTCGGTCGAAAGCGACTCGGACAGACAGCATCAAGCTGACGTCTTCGCGACCACTGCCTCCGATGCGCGGGCGAGGCTTTCGACCCATTCCTGGTGATAGCGATAGAGCGCACCGGGATATTTGCGTCCGAGTTCCTCGATGAACCACGGGCCTTGCTGCGTCTCTTCGGTCAGCACATGGCAGCCATTGGCCGTCGGTGTGATGACCCAACCGTGGTACGCGCTCGAGCCGGTCTCGTCGCCATCGACTGTCGTTGCCCACGCAAGCCTGCGGAACGGCTCGCACTCCGTCACGACCAGACTCATCGGGAATCCAACCGTCACCCGGCTGTATCTGGTTGCGAGCGCCAGTTCCGGCTCACCGGTCAGGATATGGACCTGATCTTCGGCGGGAAA
This sequence comes from Bradyrhizobium sp. Kon10, assembly GCF_055807395.1. Lineage (NCBI taxonomy): Bacteria > Pseudomonadati > Pseudomonadota > Alphaproteobacteria > Hyphomicrobiales > Nitrobacteraceae > Bradyrhizobium > Bradyrhizobium sp. Kon10. The sequence continues at coordinate 198,476 of NZ_JBVVOZ010000010.1, forward strand.
GTAGCTCGACCAATTCTCGGCATCGACGAGCAGCTTCCAGACCACTTCAGGCGGCGCCTTGATGTCGATGTCGTTCAGCGCATAGATGGCCGACGTTCTGGGGGCATACTGCTTCGGCCAGTTGACATGGTCGTACATGGTTCATTTGTCCTTTTGAACAGATCCCGGGAGATCAATGACGCCCAGCTCTTGTCCCGCGCCTGCACGAGCTGACCGCCTTTCTGCGTTGATGCTGATTATCCCGGCCGTTTATCGCGTGGGAGAGTTGCCGCCCTGTGTGGCGACCTTCGCGAGATCTTCCAGAAGCTTCTGATGCGTGCGCCAAAAGAGGTCGGGAGCCTGCTTCGCCAGCTCGATCCACAGTGGTCCCTGCATCGTTTCTTCGGTCCAGAGGTGAGTCCCATTCGGCGTGGGCGTGATGATCCAGGCGTGATAGGCTCTGGACTCTGGCGACGCCTTGGGGCCGCCGCCCCAGGCGATGCGCGTCATCGGTTCGAATTCCTGCACGGAGGCGTAGACGTCCTGGCCGGCCAGATTGGTTTCGAAACGTGTGCCCAGGCGCAACTGCTGATGCCCGCCCAGCAATTCGACATGTTCGACACCCGGGTAGAAGCTCGGCCAGGCGGCGGTATCCACGAGCAGCGACCAGATCGTTTCGGGAGATGCTGCGACCTCTAGCTCGTTTGTAAAATGAATCGGCGACCGGCTGGGAGTCATGTCCTGCGGCCACCTGATTGCCTCGTGCATTTCGACCTCTATTTTCTCGATTGATCCTGGTAAGGAGGCCGCCCGACCGCGAAGCAAGACGCATGCTACCGCCTCATCGTGGAATTAATTGGGGAGTGCACCACGAAGCGGTACTGCGGAATCCTCGACATCGGTTGTGCATATATGCACCGCCCGTATGAGGCCGCCTATCGAGCCAAGCGGATAACCGCTCTCGCAGGCTTGTCCATCGATCCGTTTTGGACAGCCGAGTCGTTCGTTAGGGGATAAGATGCCATCCGTCAGGGGGACAGAGTGAAGCGAACTGGGCTGCGGGGACGGCGACCTGCCATAGCGCGCGACAGTCGTCGGCTTCGACACCTACCAGAACATCGGCACCAACCGGTAGCCCACGCGATCGCAGTAATCGCTGTAGCCGGCGAGATGTGCCAGCAGGAAGCTCTCCTCGCGCATGAGTCGCCAGACGAGAACCGGGACCAGCAGTGCGGCCGGGAGGAGCCCAAACCACGAGCCAAGCGCCAGAGGTATCCCCGCAGCCATGACCAGCGCACCCGAGTACATCGGGTGGCGTACGATCGCATAGGGACCAGTGACGATCACCTGCTGGCCCTCCGCGATCTCGATGGTTCCGGCAGTGAACGTGTTCTCCCGGAAGGTGAGGAAAACAATCAGGAACCCGATGGCGATTATCCCCGCACCAGCCACCGAAACGGCGAGGCTCACGTGTGACCAGCCGAAGCGCGTGTCGAGCCCCGGTATGGCAAAGGTCGCAATGAATACGAGTCCTGCCAGCGCCTGGACGACATTCTGGATCGGATCGGGCTCAGACCCCGGTCCGGCCTTCACGCGCCGTTCCAGCAGCGCCTTGTCGTGAAGCCACAGCCAGACGGTGATCGCCGCGGCGCATCCAAAAAACACTGCCAAGGTCATCCAGGCGCGGCCGACGTGCAGTGTCCCCGCCGAGCCGAATAGCACGACGGAGATGGTCGCGAAAAGGAAGACGAGTCCCGCAAAGGCGCGCACGAGCAGCATCCTGCTATCGTCGTGCTTTGGACCGCGGAATTCAAGATCGGGACCACAACTACGAGTTCCGCGACATTTTCTCGAACTTCTTCAGCAGCCGATCCCGCTTCAGCCGGGACAGCCGCTGGATCCAGAACATCCCGTCGAGCTGGTCGATCTCGTGTTGGTGGCACACCGCGCGCAAGCCGTCCGACTCCTCCGTGTTCATGTTGCCGTCGAGATCCCGATAGTTGATCCGCACGCGCGCGTGGCGCTGGACCTCGTCGTTGACGCCGGGCATCGAGACGCTGCCCTCGCGATGCATGATCACCTCGGGCGAGGCCCATTCAACCGCGGGATTGACGTAGGTCTGCGCGCCGCCTCTGGCGTCGAGCTCGAGCACGACGACGCGCAAGGGCACGCCGATATGCGGCGCGGTGATGCCGATGCCGGGCGCGGCCCGCATCGTCTCAAGCAGGTCCGCAGCAAGTTCGCGTAGCGCGTCGTCGAATTCGGTCACGGGGCGTGCCGGGATCGCGAGCCGGCGGTCGGGATAGCGGACGATGGGGCGGATGGTCATGCAGGCTCCTACCATTCGCGGCCGATCGATGCATCCATCCTCTCAGCGCTCTACGGCAATGACTTGACGGGGTGATTCCGGCCGGCGCCGACGGGCTCTCCGCGGGCGAAGCGGATTCCGCGACTACAACGCTCCAGCCGAAACGGTTATACTACTGGAAAGCTGGGTCGCGGAATCGCTGCAAGTGCTCTCGGACGTTCTCAAGCGCAAAGAAATCTATACTTATTTCAGCCGCTCGGCGATGGAGAAGGCGCACGCCTATCAGGCGCAGGGCCGGGTCTCGGCGGTGGACGTCAGCGACGACCTGACACACGTCAGTTCCAGGTGCGAGGCAGCGAGTCCAGGAATTATCGCGTCGACATCGCGTTAACGTTCGACCGCGGCAGGCTCGTCGACATGGATGGCGATTGCAGTTGTCCGATGGCCCTCAACTGCAAGCATGTCGCGGCGACCCTGCTTGAAGCGCTGAGCGGCAACGAACCGTCGAAACTGGCTCCTGTGCCAACCCCGCAGGTAGCCAAGCCCGCTCTGGCGCAAGCGACCTCGGCTCCGCCGGTCCTCGGCATCGAGGTCAACAGCTGGATCGACAATGTGGGCCGCGCGGTACGGAGCAGCGATGATGCCGCGGACGAGGGCCCGCGATTGCTGTATTGCCTGCAGGCGTCGGACGGCCCGATGCCCTATCTCGCGGTGTCCCTGCGATCGGTCCAGCTGCGCAAGGGTGGAGCGTATGCCGCCAACTATAGCAGTCCCAGTCCTTACGAATTCAAGCCGGACCGGGCGCCAAAATATTTCCGCGACGTCGACGTCGATATTGTGACGGAGATATCCGGCCGTTTACGCAACCACTACACTCAGGGGCCGTATTCGGAGGAGTTTCTGCGCCGGATTGTCGCGACCGGCCGCGCATTCTGGCTTGACCACAAGGGAGCGCCGTTGAGCTGGGGCGACGCGCGCGAGGGCCGGATCGAATGGCAGCCAGGGCGCGGCAAGGGTGTTGCACCGACCCTCGTCGTATCGGGAGCGGTCGCGTTGAACGCCGAACCGCCGGTCTATGTCGACGAAGCCCGCAATGTGATCGGGCCCGTCCAACTCGGCCTGCCGCCTCGGCTCGCCTGCCAGTTCCTGGCTGCGCCCTCCATTCCCCGCGCACAACTCGAAGAAGTGTCGCGCCGCCTCAGCCAGAGGCTGCCTGAGCTTCACCACGGCTTGCTGCCGGTGCCACCGGCGGCTGCAGTGCTCGTCGACGAAGATCCGCGTCCCGTGCTGCGGCTGAAGCTGGGTCATGTCGGTGCAAGCTAATATTACTATCGCAACAAGAACGAACAGTCGGGCCCGGCCGGCGTGGCCAGCCTCGGCTTCCGCTACGGTGGGTTCGACATCGATCCGAGCCAGCGAGCGAGCCGACTGGAGCTGTTCCAGGGCGGACAGGTTTATGCGATCATCCGTCGTCAGCCGAAGGAGAGGCAAGCGCGTAAGCGCCTCGCCGACGCGGGGCTCATCGAGGCAAGGTCGGTGCTTCCGATGCTCGATTACCGCCATGCCATGGACTTTACGCTGCGCGACCAGCACGGCTGGTTCGATTTTCTCGCTCTGCACGCCGAGCAACTGCGGTCTGAGGGATTCGAGATCCTGGTCGACGACGATTTTCCGTTCCGGCTGGCGGAGTCGTCGGGCGATTTTGACGCTGAGTTCGAGTCCAGTGGCATCGACTGGTTCGAACTGTCACTCGGCATCGAGATCGAAGGCGAGCGGCGCGATCTTGCGCCGCTGCTGGCCGCGCTGGTTTCGGCGCCCGGCTTCAGCCCCGAATCGTTGACGGCACTCGCGGACAGGGGCGAGCGTTTCCTTCTGCCTTCGACGCGTAGCGGTGCGCATGTGGCAGGCGCCTTCAGCGATCGCATTTGCTGGGATGATGATATTGTGCCGGTGTTTTGCCCGACGAGTCAAATCGCGTTCTGACGTTGTCTGCGGTCGGTAAGTCATTGATCCCGCACGTGCCGGCTACTGTGCATGGGGTTGTTTCTCGCGTTTTTTGTTTTGCGGGCCAAAAAAATCTTGCGATATCGTCCATTGCCGATGTCGGCCGCCGAAGTTCCCATTCGTCTTCCACCCAGACAGACCTGACGGGAGACCAAAATGAAACCTTCCTCTTATCGCTGGGTGATCGTCGCCGCCGGCGGCTTGCTTGGGTGCGTCGCGATCGGCGGTATGTTTTCGCTACCGGTGTTCCTGCAGCCGATCGCCAAGGAGACCGGCTGGTCGGTGACCGGCATCTCCAGCGCGATGACGATCGGCTTTCTGGCAATGGCCTGCACCAGCATGGCCTGGGGCACCGCGACCGACCGGTTCGGGCCGCTGCCCGTGGTGCTGACGGGATCGACGGTGCTGGCGCTCAGCCTTTTCGCCGCGAGCCATGCAACGTCACTGATCGCGTTCCAGTTCGTGTTCGGTCTGCTGGTCGGTGCCTCCTGCGCTGCGATCTTCGCGCCGATGATGGCGACCGTGACCGGCTGGTTCGACACCCATCGCAGCCTCGCGGTGTCGCTGGTGTCGGCCGGCATGGGCGTGGCGCCGATGACGATGGCGCCGCTCGCGGCCTGGCTCGTCTCCAACCATGACTGGCGCACCGCGATGCAGATCGTGGCCTTGGTGGTCGGCGCCATCATGATTCCGGTGTCGCTGCTCGTGCGCCGTCCGCCGGCGCTGGCCCACGCTCCAGTCGCGCCGTCGGCGGCGGGCGCTGCGCAGGGCGAGCTGTCCGTCGGCGAGGCGCTGCGCTCGCCGCAATTCATCATCCTGCTTGCGACCAATTTCTTCTGCTGCGCCACCCATTCCGGCCCGATCATCCACACCGTCAGCTACGCCGTGAGCTGCGGCATCCCGCTGATCGCGGCGGTGACGATCTACAGCGTCGAGGGTCTTGCGGGCCTGGGCGGTCGCATCGCCTTCGGCCTGATGGGCGACCGTTTTGGCGCCAAGCGCGTGCTGGTCTCAGGGCTGCTGTTGCAGGCTTTCGGCGCCCTGGCTTATGTCTTCGCGCATCAGCTCGCGACGTTCTACACGGTCGCCGCCGTATTCGGCTTCATCTATGCCGGGACGATGCCGCTCTACGCCGTGCTGGTGCGGGAAAACTTTCCGCTTCGGATGATGGGCACGGTGATCGGCGGCACGGCGATGGCCGGCAGCCTCGGCATGGCGACTGGTCCGCTCGCCGGCGGCCTGATCTACGACGCGTTCTCGAGCTACGCCTGGCTCTATATCGGCTCCTGGGCGATGGGCCTCGGCGCCTTCCTGATGGCGATGAATTTCCGCCCGTTCGCGAAGCCACGAGAGCAGGCGGCGCCTGTCCCGGCGTGAACGGGTTTGATCGAGGCGCCGCGCTAGAGCTGCGCCTCGATCGCGATCTTGTCGATCACGGACCACACCTGCCAGATCTTTCCGTCGCGGAACTCGTAGAACACGTTTTCGCAAAAGGACACGCGCCTGCCGTTGATGTCGAGCCCCAGGAATTGTCCAACCGGCGTGCAATCGAATTTCAAACGGGAGGCGAGGTGGGGCGGATCGCAGACCAGCAGCTCGATGTTGAAAAGCAGGTCCGGAACTTCGCGAAAATCCCGCTCCAGCATCGCGCGATAGCCGGACAGTCCGAGTTGTCGCGCGTTATGGGCGACATCGTCATGAACGAATTGTCCGAGCATCGCCCAGTCCTGCCGGTTCAGGCAGGCGATGTAGTTGCGATAGATATCGGCGAGGTCTGATCGGGTCACGGCGATGCTCCTGCGGCTTCGGCCATAACGCGGCAGCAGGGCAATCGACGCCGTCGCTCAGAGACGTTTTTCGAAGAACAGGTCCGGGTAGGGGTCGTCGTTGAAGCGCGGGATCTCGCGCCAGCCGCTCCGGCGGTAGAGCTGGCCGGCTTCCGCCAGCGCGCTGTTGGTGTCGAGCCGCAGCAGCCCGATGCCGAGCTCGCGCGCCGCATTCTCGGCGGTCTCCATCAGGCGCCGGCCGAGCCGCAATCCGCGCGCGGCGGGTGCGACCCACAGCCGCTTGATCTCGGCGTAGCCGTGATCGGTTCCTTTCAGCCCGACGCAGCCGATCGGCAGCGTGTCCGACATCGCGACCACGAATGTTCCGCGCGGCCGGCGCATGTCCTTGGCGTCGGGATCGCGCGACAGTGAGACGTCGAACCCCTGCTTGAAGCGGCGGCCGAGCTCGGCATAATACTCGCCGAGGCAATAGCGCGCGGCGTCGCTGCGCGGGTCCGTCTCGTCCAGCGCGATCCGGTCCTGTGTCAGTGCCGAGGCGACCAGGTCCATCGCCGCCAACAGCGCCTCGCGTTGCGAATGGCGGCCGAGGAAGCCGTCGGCTTGCGTGTTCGACAGCGCCTCGTAAGCATTGAACTCGCGCCGGCCCGCGCGCGTCAGATGGACGACGCGCCGGCGCGCATCGTCCATCTGCGCCGCGGTCTCGATCAGCCCTTCGTCCTCGAGGCCGCGCAACAGCCGGCTCATTAGCCCGGAATCGAGCCCAAGATAGTCGCGAATCTCGGCCACGTCCGAACGTCCATGCCCAATCGCGTTGAGCACGCGCGCTGCCCCCAGCGGCCGCCCGCGCCCGAGGAACGAATTGTCGAGCGCGCCGACGGCGGACGTGACGGCACGGTTGAAGCGGCGGACGCGGGAGACGGGGTCGAGCATGATGCCTGACTTTAGTCAGGTATTTGTCTCTGTCAATTGGCCGGTGGATTTCGAACCGAAACCGGTTCTGCCGCGGTTGCGCCGGCGCTACTATCTGGTGCACCACTCATGATCTGCGCAGAACGGAAGCCCGAAATGACATCTTCAACAGGACGCGCCGCAGCACGCAAACCGGCCAAGCTGTCGCGTATGGCCGCGCCGCCAGATCTATCGCCGATCGAGTGGCAACGTGCGCTGCGCCGCCAATTCGGCCGCGAGCAATCCTTCCTGTTGGAGAATCTGGGCGTCGAACCGTTCTTCTCGGAGTTCAGGGTCACCAATCCGGCTTCGAAATCGAGCTATCGCGTGGCGGTGCGCGGCCGCGGCCCGGGCGGCAATTTCTGCTCTTGCCCGGACTATGCCACCAACGAGCTCGGCACCTGCAAGCACCTCGAGTTTACGCTTGCCCGGCTGGAAAAGAAGCGCGGCGCCAAGATGGCGTTCGCAAGAGGATACCAGCCGCCGTTCTCGGAACTCTATCTGCGCAACCAGGGGCGACGCAGCATTCATTTCCGTGCCGGAACCGATTGCCCGGCCGACGTGAAGAAGGCCGCCGTTCGCCTGTTCGATCCGGCGCACGACGGCATCCTGGCCGAAAATCGTCTGAGCGAGCTCGACGATTTCATTGGCGCGGTGTCGAAGAGCGGGCATGAGCTGCGCGCTTATGACGATGTGCTCGATTTCGTCGCGGGACGACGGGATGCAGAGCGCCGCGCCGCGAAGCTCACCCGATTGTTTCCGCGTGGGGCAGCAGATCCCAAGCTGCATCGACTGCTGAAGGCGGACCTCTATCCGTATCAGGCTGAGGGAACATTGTTTGCGGTTCGCGCCGGCCGGGCGCTGATCGGCGACGACATGGGGTTAGGCAAGACCATCCAGGCGATTGCGGCGACCGAAATCCTGGCCCGTCACTTCGGCGTGTCGCGAGTGCTGGTGATCTGCCCGACCTCGCTCAAGTACCAGTGGCAAAGCGAGATCGCCCGGTTCTCCGGGCGAAAGGACAAGCGCGGGGCCCGCGTCATCGGCGGTGGCCGCGCGCAACGACAGAACGACTATTTGCTGGACGATTTCTGCAAGATCACAAACTACGAGAAGCTCCAGCCGGATCTGGACCTGATTGGCGCATGGTCGCCGGAACTGGTCATCGTCGATGAAGCCCAACGGGTCAAGAACTGGAATACGATCGCGGCGCGGGCGCTGAAGCGCATCGACAGCCCCTATGCGATCGTGCTTACGGGAACCCCCCTGGAGAACAAGCTCGAAGAACTGATCTCAATCGTCCAGTTCGTCGATCAGCATCGCTTGGGACCGACCTGGAAGCTGCTGAACGAACATCAGGTCAAGGATGAGACCGGCCGTGTCACCGGCTATCGAGATCTGGGTAGGATCGGCGACACTCTCGCTCCGATCATGATCCGTCGGCGCAAGTCGGAGGTGTTACGGCAATTGCCGGACCGCACCGATCAGACCATGCTGGTGCCGATGACCGGCCCACAGATGGACTTGCATCGAGAGAACGCCGACGACGTGGCCAAGATCGTGCAACGTTGGCGCAAGACCAAATTTCTCTCAGACAAGGACCAGCGCCGGCTGGCCTGCGCACTTCAGAACATGCGGATGTCCTGCAACAGCACCTACCTGCTGGATCAGGAAAGCGACCACGGCGTCAAGACCGACGAACTTGCAGCACTGCTGGATCAATTGTTTGCCGCACCGGACGCCAAAGCGGTCGTGTTTTCACAGTGGACGCGCACTCATGACATCGTGATCCGCCGCCTCGAAGCGCGCGGGATCGGTTATGTCAGTTTCCACGGCGGCATACCGTCCGAGAAGCGGCCGGAGCTGGTCCAGCGCTTCCGGGATGACCCGAACTGTCGTGTGTTCCTGTCGACGGATGCGGGCAGCACGGGTCTCAATCTCCAGCACGCCTCGACGCTGGTGAATATGGACCTGCCGTGGAATCCCGCCGTTCTCGAGCAGCGCATCGCACGCATCCATCGCCTCGGCCAGAGACGTCCGGTCCAGATCGTCAATTTCGTCGCCAAGGGGACCATCGAGGAAGGCATGCTGTCGGTCCTCGCCTTCAAGCGATCTCTGGCGGAAGGCATTCTCGACGGCGGCAGCAACGAGATCTCGCTGGGCGGGTCGCGGCTGACCCGCTTCATGAAGGATGTCGAGAGTGTCACCGGGAGCATGGGAAGCGGCGAGGTGGTCTCGAGCGCGGAGGAGGCTGGGCCGGCCGACCGCACCGGCGGTGTCGAGGCCGCGAGCGTTCCCGCAAGCGAGGCTTCGGTGTCGCAAGCCGCCGCAGAACACGCGTCGGCAGCTCACGATGCAGCTTCCGATCCCTGGCAGGCGCTGGTTCAGATGGGCGCGCAGTTCTTCGGCGCCGTGATGGACTCCCGCTCGCCAAATCATCCCTGGATCGAACGCGACCCGACCAGCGGCACCCAAAGCCTCAGAGTTCCGCTTCCGTCTCCGGAGATCGCAGACCGGCTGGCCGGCATACTCTCCACCTTGGCTACGACTTTGCGCCGCGGGGCAGCTTGACGCGCCACGATAGCCTCGAAAAACTGCGGGGCCATTGCGTGACACGTTCGCAGATCGCGGAACGAAATCGAATCATGGAGACGGCGCGGCCTGCGGCACCCTGATGTTGGCGAACGGGACCCTCAAGGCGCATCTCGGTTGACAGCGATAGCGCGGTCGACCGCGATCTCACGACAAATCGTGACGTGGGACGACACCGCCCGCCCCGAATTCGCCGCAGCGAACTGTCACTGCACGACAGAGGCTGCGAGCGGGTAAGTGTTTGTGCCCTTATGGCTCACCGCCCGCGCCTGGGCGTTACCTTACCTTGCTCTTGACCACCACCCTCCGCCTGCAGCCAATTTCCGGAGTTTCCACCGATGTCCTCTGCCGATCGCCCGGCAACCCGGCTAGCGACCCGCCTTTCGTTTCTCGTCGCCGGCTTTGGCATCGCCTGTTGGGCCCCGCTGGTGCCCTTCGCGAAGCAACGGCTGGCGGTCGATGACGGTCTGCTTGGTCTGCTCTTGCTCTGCCTAGGCATTGGCTCGGTCGTGGCGATGCTGCTGACGGGTGCGCTGAGCGCGCGCTACGGCAGCAAGCCGATCATTCTTGTGGGCGGCATCGGCCTGGCCTTCATCCTCCCGTCGCTCACGCTTGCGAGCACCCCCTGGACACTGGGCCTGGCGCTGTTCGCGTTTGGCGCCGCGCTCGGCTCGATCGACGTCGCCATGAATATCCATGCCGTCGAGGTCGAGCGCGCAGCGGCACGTCCCCTGATGTCCGGCTTTCACGCGCTATTCAGCGTCGGTGGTTTTGCCGGATCCGCGGTGATGACCGCGCTGCTGTCGCTGCAAATCGGCGCCTTCGCGGGCAGCCTGATTTGCGCGATGCTGATGCTGATCACCATGGGGCTGGCCTGGCCGCGGTTGCTGGCGAGGGTGCAGGTGCAGGAGGGGCCGCTGTTCGTCCTGCCGCACGGCATCGTGTTGCTGTTGGCCGCGCTCGCCGCGACCACCTTCCTGGTGGAGGGCGCCATGCTGGACTGGGGTGCGCTGCTCGTGGTCGGCCGCGGCCTGGTGCCGGACGCGCAGGGCGGCCTCGGCTACATGCTGTTCTCGATTGCGATGACCGCAGGCCGCCTCGGTGGTGACGCGGTCACCGCGCGGATCGGCGACCGCAGGACGCTCCTCTGGGGCAGCCTGCTCGCAATCATGGGGTTTGTCGTGCTGCTCGCCGCGCCGATCGCCGCCATCGCGATGGCCGGCTTTCTGCTGATCGGCGCGGGTGCGTCCAATCTCGTGCCGGTGCTGTTTCGGCGCGCGGGCGCACAGACCGCGATGCCGGCAGGGCTCGCGGTCGCTGCGATCACCACGGCAGGCTATGCCGGCGTCCTTGTCGGACCTGCCGGCATCGGGCTGATCGCAAATATCGTCAGCCTGCCGGTCGCCTTCGCCATGCTTGCCATGCTGCTCGGTGTCGTCACGCTATCGGCACGCGCCGTCGCCAACAGCCAAGGTGTTCAACGAACCTGAGCCCTCGCAGGGCGCGGGAGGAATCGAAAATGTGATTTGATGAGGCGAAACGATTTCCACATCGTCAGTGCGAGCGCAGCGAAGCAATCCAATCTGTCGCCGCGGAAAGATCCTTCGCTGCGCTCGCAATGACGGAGCTCTCGGCGAGAACCGCTTGCCGACATCTGAGCCGCACTTGTGTCGCGATCCGCGATCGCCGACATTCGAACAATCAATCAACCACGGGAATATGACATGACTCGCGTTCGCTGTATCACCGAAATGGGCATGGGCGTCGACGTTCACGGCAGGGACGCCACCAAAGCGGCCAAGCGTGCGGTGTCGGATGCGATCAGGCATTCGAGCCTCGGGTTTTTCCGGATGATCGGCAAGACCGCGAACGATATGTTCGTCGATGTCACGATCGCAGTGCCGAACCCCGAGGCCGTCGACAAGGAAGCCGTCGCCAAGGAGCTGCCTTACGGCACCGTGACCGTCAACGCGGTCAAGGGCGGGCTCGAGATTCCCTCGGCCACGGAGCAGGCCAACGACCCCATCCTGATCGCCAACGCTGCCGTCATCGTCAGCTTCGACAAGGACTAGAACCGATGTCGGATCGTGATGAGCGGCTGCTGGATCGCCCGATCTGGAGTGCGCTGACGACGCGCCAGAAAAGCCTGGCGGAGGGCGGCCCACGCGCGCTGCGCTATCCCGTCGCGATGACGCCGTTCGCCGATATGGTCGACATGTCCGCCGCAAGCTTCGCCGCGCTCGGCGACCTCCTGTCGGGCTCGCAGGTCGCCGCGCTGTTCACGCCGGAGCCCGTCAACGTTCCCGCGGGCTTCAAGGTCGTGCTCGCGGAGAGCGGCGAGCAGATGATTGGCTCGCCGGCCGATAGTCCGCTTCGCGATGCTACGATTGTGACGCTCGGCGCAGCCGACGTTCCCGCCATGATGGCGTTGACCGAGCTGACCAAGCCCGGCCCGTTTGCCGCTCGCACGCACGAACTCGGCACGTTCCTCGGCATCCGCGCCGGCGGCGAGCTGGTCGCGATGACCGGCGAACGGATGAAGCCCGGCAATTTCACCGAGATGACAGCGGTCTGTGTGCATCCCGCATATCGCGGCCGCGGCTACGCGCAGGCGTTGCTCGCGGCCGTGGCGCGCCAGATCGAGGCGCGTGGCGAAATTCCATTCCTGCACGTGTTTTCGAGCAACGCGTCCGCGATCGCGCTGTATCAGCGGCAGGGGATGAAAATCCGGCGCCGCCTGTACGTGACCGCGCTAATGAAAGAGGGATGAGCGCCAATCACCGGGCTTCATATCCGGTGATTTTGCGCTATACCCCATCTCAACGACAATTCGGGGAAACACATGGACGCCAGGACGACCGATTTTTCCGCCGTGCGGACGGCAATGCAGCGCTACGTCGATCAGGAGATCATTCCGGGCGCGTCCTGGGCGGTGTTGCGCGGCCATGAGGTCGTCGATCAGCAATGCGTCGGCTTCGCCGATCGCGAGGCCAACGTTGCGCTCCGATCCGACCATATTTTTCGGGCATTTTCCAACACCAAGATATTCGTCACCTGCGCGATCATGCTGCTGGTCGAGGAAGGCCGCATCCGGGTCGATGACGCCGTTGAAAAATTCCTGCCGCAACTCGGTGGTCGCAAGGTGCTGAAGCAGGGCGCTGTGAGCCTTGCTGATGTCGAGCCGGCGAAAAGCCCGATCACGATCCGGCAGCTGCTGACCCACACCTCGGGCCTTAGCTACGGTTTCTTCGATCCAGGGACGGTCCTTTTCAAAGCCTACAACGAAGCACGCGTGCTCAATCCGCTGACGCCGCTGACCGACATGATCGACCAGCTCGCCGACCTGCCGCTGTCCTATCACCCCGGCACGAGCTGGGAATATTCGGTTGCGACAGACGTGCTCGGGCGTGTCGTCGAGGTCGTCTCGGGCAAGTCGCTGGATGCTTTCCTCAAGATGCGCATCTTCGATCCGCTCGGAATGACCGATACCGACTTTTCAGTGCCAGAGGCGGAGCAGGGCAGGCTGGTCGCACTCTACAATGGCGCCGACGTGCTCGATCCGATGAAGCCCGGGCTGACGCGCGCCGACGATGTGCCTTATCCACAAGCCTATCGGCGGCCGTTCCCGCGGCTGTCAGGTGGCGGCGGACTGGTTTCGACCCTGCCGGACATGCTCGCGCTGGTGCGCGCGCTGTTGCCCGGTTCGGACGCGCTCCTGAAGCCGGACACGCTGCGGCAGATGATGACGAACCAGCTGCCGGCAGGCGAGGTCATTCGCTTCGCAACCCTCGGGCCGATCCCCGGCAAGGGCTTTGGTCTCGGCGGCGCCGTCACCTTCGCGCCGATGCCCTTTGATCCCCCGAATTCGACTGGCGAATTCCAATGGGGCGGCCTTGCCGGCACACATTGGTGGATCTGCCCGCAGGCCAATACAGCCGGTGTGCTGATGGCCCAGCGCTACATGGGTTACTGGAATCCCTTCTTCTTCGAGTTCAAGCGGCTGGCCTATCAAGCGGTTGGGGGCTGATGCATAGGGAGGCCGGTCGGCGATCCGTGCCAACCTATCTCGGCCTCGACGGCTTCCGCTTCGGCTGGGTCGCAGCCTGGATCGATGATCATGGTCGGCATGGCTTCGATTATTCGCCCGGCCTCACGCGTCTGCTCGCGATACCGCATGCGCGCGGGATGATCGACATGCCGATCGGATTGCGCGCGAACGGCTACCGCGCGTGCGACTTGCGCGGCCGCGAGCTGGTCGGCCCCGCCGTGTTTCTCGGCGCGCGCCGTGATCTCTGGACGTTTGCCGACATGGCCGCCGCCAACAGGCATTACTGGAAGAGCGAGGGCAAGGGCCGGGGCGTGTCGGCTCAACTCTGGAACATCAGGGACAAGATCAGGGAAGTCGACGAGATCATGACGCCGGCGCGGCAGGCGATCGTCGGAGAAGCGCATCCCGAATTGATCTTCTGGAATCTGGCAGGGCGCGCCCGGCTCGCAAGGAAGACGTCAGCGCAAGGCCGCCAGCAGCGCATCGCGCTTCTGGAGCAGCGCGGCTTCACGCGCCTGCCGGAATGGCTGACGCAGCGCCACGGCACCGGCATCGGGCGTGACGATCTCATTGACGCCTGTGCCTGCGCGGTCGCGGCGCGCGACAGCACGCAGCGGCTCGGCGAGGACCAGATCGATCCGCGCGGACTTCGGATGGAGATCCACTATTGAGCTCCGGCGGACGAGTCGAAATTCGGGAATATGTGGCAATTTATTTGAGGTGTGAAGGAACCGGCGATGGTCGGGCGGCGTTTCCCGTGCGAACCGCATAGAGAAGTCCCGCGATGAATGATGCCAGTCAATTCGCGACCGCGATGCTCGCGCTCGTTTTCGCCGGAGCACTGCTCGTCACCGGGCAGCTCTTCACCGAGCAACGCGCGCAACGCGATGTCATCTATTCCACCAGTCATCTGCTGCGGCCATTGTAACGCGGACTCCGCGTGGCGAGATCGTGCGACGGCTGCCCGGCCTTGCGTCATTCGTCCGCTCCCCTAGACTAGGCGACATCTGACGCACCAAGCCGGGGTCCCGATGTCCGATCTCTCCGCCTTTCCCATCACCAAGCGCTGGCCGGCCAAACATCCGGAGTTGCTTCAGCTCTATTCCTTGCCGACGCCGAACGGCGTCAAGGTCTCGATCATGCTGGAGGAGATCGGGCTGCCTTACGAGGTCCATCTCGTCGATTTCGGCAAGGACGACCAGAAGACGCCTGAGTTTCTCTCGCTCAATCCGAACGGCAAGATTCCGGCGATCCTCGATCCCAACGGTCCCGGCGGCAAGCCGCTGCCGCTGTTCGAGTCCGGGGCGATCCTGCAATACCTTGCGGAAAAGACCGGCAAGCTTTTGCCGCAGGATGCCGCGCGCCGCTACCAGACCATCCAGTGGCTGCATTTTCAGATGGGCGGGATCGGGCCGATCTTCGGCCAGGTCGGCTTCTTCCACAAATTCGCCGGCAAGGATTTTGAGGACAAGCGTCCGCTTGAGCGTTACACGAGCGAATCGAAGCGCCTCCTCGGTGTGATGGAGATGCATCTCTCCGGCCGGCAATGGTTCATGGACGACGACTACACCATCGCCGACATTTCCATGCTCGGCTGGGTGCGCAATCTCATCGGCTTCTACGGCGCCGGCGATCTCGTCGAATTCAGCCAGTTCAAATCGGTCGCTGGCTGGCTCGAACGCGGCCTTGCACGTCCCGCCGTGCAGCGTGGGCTGAACATTCCGAAACGGCCGTGAGCTAGAACAGCCGTCCGCCGTTCGGCACGGGCTTGCCTGGCTGCACCAGCACGACCTTGCCGTCGGCATCGGGGAAACCGAGCGTCAGCACCTCCGAGACGACCGGGCCGATCTGGCGCGGCGGGAAATTGACGACGGCGGCGACCTGTTGTCCCACCAGCGTCTCGATCGGGTGATTTTCTGTGATCTGCGCCGAGCTCTTGCGCACACCGATGGCCGGGCCGAAATCGATCCACAGCCGCCACGCGGGCTTGCGAGCCTCCGGAAACGGCTTTGCATCGACGATGGTGCCGACGCGGATATCGACCGCAAGAAAGCTGTTGAAGTCGATGGTCGGCGAGGAGGCCGCGGCGGGGTCGTGAGTGACGTGCATGATGTGTCCGTTCAGGGAGTTGGAAATCTCGCTCGCAATATTGTCGCGTGAACTGGAGTTTCGTACAACGCCGCGGCCACAGCATCACACGACGCATGCGCGAGGACGTCTTGCCCAACATCATCTACGGCATCAAGAACTGCGACACCATGAAGAAGGCGCGCGCCTGGCTCGACACGCATGGCGTCGCCTATCAGTTCCACGACTACAAGGCCGCGGGCGTGGAGAAGGACAAGCTCAAGCAATGGAGCGAGAAGCTCGGCTGGGAGACGCTGCTCAATCGCGCCGGCACCACCTTCAAGAAGCTGCCCGATGCGGACAAGGAAGGCCTGACCGAGAAGAAGGCGCTGGCGTTGATGCTAGCGCAACCATCGATGATCAAGCGACCTGTGCTCGAAATCGGCGGCAAGCTCCTGGTCGGCTTCAAGCCGGATATTTACGACAAGGAAGTCGGCGTCAAAGCGCGCAAGAGCTAGTACAGCTCGATCGGTGACGGCGCCGCGACCGGCTGGAGAACGCGACCGATGCGGCGCGCGCGAAATTTTCGATGAAGGCTGGCGCGCGGGAGCAAACACCGTTATCGACGGTTGATGACCGGTGCCTTGCGAACCGGGAGGCCGGGCAGGCGCGACATCAAAACACCTCCGACTAAGGGAGCATAAGTCTCCCGGCCGGAGGCCTGACCTGCTCAGCTTTCCGCCTTGCCTAACCCCCGTCACCTCCGGCATATTCCGCGCGCGGAGGCGGCGTTCCGGGAAGGCTCCAAGGCCTCCGGAAAGCCGAAGGAAACAAGGATAGCCAGGCGCGTTGCGCGGGCAGGGGGAAATTTGTTTGGCCGATGAGTTCATTCTCGAAACGGAAGGCTTGACCAAGGAGTTCGCGGGCTTCTTTGCCGTCCGCGACGTTGCGCTCAAGGTTCGCCGTGGGAGTATCCACGCGTTGATCGGGCCGAACGGGGCCGGCAAGACGACGTGCTTCAATCTTCTGACCAAGTTCCTCAAACCGTCTGCCGGAAAAATCCTGTACAAGGGACAGGACATCACCGCGATGGCGCCCGCTGACGTGGCGCGCCTGGGGTTGGTGCGTTCGTTCCAGATCTCGGCGGTGTTTCCGCATCTCACGGCGCTGGAGAACGTCCGCGTCGCGCTTCAGCGCCAGCACGGCAGCTCGTTTGATTTCTGGCGCTCCAAGTCGGTGCTGAATCAGTTCAACGACCGCGCGCGTGAATTGTTGAACGATGTGGGCCTCAGCGAGTTCGCCAACACCCCGGCGGTCGAGATGCCCTACGGGCGCAAGCGCGCGCTCGAGATCGCAACCACGCTCGCGCTCGATCCCGAGATGATGCTCCTGGACGAGCCGATGGCCGGCATGGGCCATGAGGACATCGACAAGATCGCCGCGCTGATCAAGCGCATCTCGGCGAAATACACCATCCTGATGGTCGAGCATAATTTGAGCGTGGTGGCCAATCTCTCCGACATCATCACCGTGCTGACGCGCGGGCAGGTGCTGGCGCAAGGCCATTACAGCGAACTCACCAAGGACGAGCGCGTCAAGGAAGCCTATCTGGGAGCCGGTCATGCCTGATACTGCGATTGCCGACGCTCCGGCGAAGGCTGCGACAGGCGGCAACATCCTCGCCGTGCGCAACCTGGAAGCCTGGTACGGCGAGTCCCACATCCTGCACGGGATCGATTTCGACGTGAATGCGGGCGAGGTCGTCACGCTGCTGGGGCGCAATGGCGCCGGCAAGACGACCACGCTGAAGTCGATCATGGGCATCATCGGCAAGCGCACCGGCTCGATCAGATTCAACAACCAGGACATCATCCGTGCGACCTCCGACAAGATCGCGCGCATGGGCATCGCGTTCTGTCCGGAGGAGCGGGGAATCTTCTCCAGCCTCGACGTGCGGGAGAACCTGCTGCTGCCGCCGGTGGTGCGCGCCGGCGGATTGCCGCTCGAACAGATCTTCGACCTGTTTCCGAACCTGAAGGAGCGTCTCAACAGCCAGGGCACCAAGCTGTCCGGCGGTGAGCAGCAGATGCTCGCGATCGCGCGCATCCTGCGCACCGGCGCAAGCTTCCTGATGCTGGACGAGCCGACCGAAGGCCTGGCGCCCGTCATCATCCAGCAGATCGGCCACACCATCGCGCGGCTCAAGAAGGAGGGCTTTACCATTCTTCTGGTCGAGCAGAATTTCCGGTTCGCATCCACTGTCGCCGACCGTTATTACGTTGTCGAGCACGGCAAGATCATTGACGGATTTGCCAATTCGGAGCTCGCCGCCAACATGGACAAGCTCCACACCTATCTCGGCGTCTAGTGCGGCACAAAGTCGAACGGCTAAAGAAGATTCACAAGGAAAGTAGCATGAAGACAAAGTCGATTGCGTCGTTTCTGCTCGGTACGGCATTGACGTTGACTGCGGCAGGCGCTGCCTTCGCGCAGGACAAGACCGTCAAGATCGGCGCGCTGTCCGATCAGTCCGGTCTCTACGCCGACCTCGGCGGTCCGGGCTCCACGCTTGCGGCCCAGATGGCTGTCGAGGATTCGGGCTTGGCCGCGAAGGGCTGGAAGATCGATGTCATCTCGGGCGATCACCAGAACAAGCCGGACATCGGCACCGCGATCGCTCGGCAATGGTTCGACGTCGACAAGGTCGACGCCATCGTCGACGTGCCGAACTCCGGCGTCGCGCTCGCCGTGAACAACGTCGTCAAGGAAAAGAACGGCGTCTACATCAATTCGGGTGCGGCGACCTCGGACCTCACCAACGCGCAGTGCTCGCCCAATACCGTGCACTGGACCTATGACACCTACATGCTGGCCCACACGACGGGTCAGGCGCTGGTGAAGGCCGGCGGCGACACCTGGTTCTTCCTGACCGCGGACTATGCCTTCGGCGCCGCGCTGGAGCGTGACACCACGGCGGTCATCATCGCCAATGGCGGCAAGGTGGTCGGTGGCGTCAAGCATCCGCTTAATACGCCGGACTTCTCCTCCTTCCTGCTGCAGGCGCAGGCCTCCAAGGCCAAGATCATCGGCCTTGCCAATGCCGGCGGTGACACCACCAACACGATCAAGCAGGCGGCCGAATTCGGCATCGTCAAGGGCGGTCAGAAGCTCGCGGCGCTGCTGCTGTTCCTCACCGACGTCAAGGCGATCGGTCTTGAGACCGCGCAGGGTCTCAACTTCACCGAGACCTTTTACTGGGACATGAACGACCAGACCCGGGCGTTTTCGAAGCGCTTCTCCGCGAAGATGAAGAACAACGCGCCGCCGACCATGGTGCAGGCGGGCGTCTATGCAGGCGTGCGCCACTATCTCAAGGCGCTGGACGCGCTCGGCGGTAATCCGCATGACGGCATCAAGGTGGTTGACAAGATGAAGTCGATGCCGACCGAGGACGATCTGTTCGGTAAGGGCGAGATCCAGCCCAACGGCCGCACCATTCACAGTGCCTATTTGTTCGAGGTGAAGAAGCCCTCCGAGTCCAAGGGACCGTGGGACTTCTACAAGCTGGTCGGCACGGTGCCGGGCGACCAGGCCTTCACGCCGCTGTCCGAAAGCAAATGTGCGCTTTTGAAGAAATAAGACGACCGCCCGCAGGCCGTCAGGTCTGCGGGCGACTTTCAGAGGAACGCCGAAGGGACTGGGTGCGGGATCGATGCAGGCTCTCTATGCACAGCTACTGGTGGGACTGATCAACGGCTCGTTCTACGCGCTGCTCAGTCTCGGGCTCGCCGTGATCTTCGGCATGCTCAACATCATCAATTTCGCCCACGGCGCGCTCTACATGATGGGTGCGTTCTGCGCCTATTTCCTGCTGGACCTCGCGGGTCTGAATTACTGGTGGGCCCTGTTGATCGCGCCGATCGTGGTCGGCATCTTCGGCATGATCCTGGAGCGGACCATGCTGCAATGGCTGACCGGGCTCGATCACCTTTACGGGCTGCTGCTGACCTTCGGCATCGCGCTGATCGTTCAGGGCGTGTTCCAGAACTATTTCGGTTCGTCCGGCCTGCCTTACGCCATTCCGGATCAGCTCAAGGGCGGCATCAATCTCGGCTTCATGTTCCTGCCGATCTATCGCGCCTGGGTCGTCATTTTCTCCCTGGTCGTCTGTGTGGCCACCTGGTTCCTGATCGAGAAGACGCGGCTCGGCGCCTATCTGCGCGCCGCGACCGAAAATCCGACGCTGGTGCGCGCCTTCGGCATCAACGTGCCGCGGATGATCACGCTGACTTACGGCCTCGGCGTCGGGCTTGCCGCGCTCGCCGGCGTGCTCTCGGCGCCGATCAACCAGGTGCGGCCGCTGATGGGCGCAGACCTCATCATCGTCGTGTTCGCGGTCGTTGTGATCGGCGGCATGGGATCGATCATGGGATCGATCATCACCGGCTTTGCGCTCGGCGTGATCGAGGGTCTGACCAAGTATTTTTATCCCGAGGCCTCCAACACCGTCGTGTTCGTGCTGATGGTGCTGGTGCTCTTGGTGAAGCCAACCGGATTGACGGGAAGGGCGGCCTGACATGACAGCCTTGACGGACGACACGCTGCCGGTGACCCCGCGCGCGATGCGCGACGAGATGATCGTGTTCGCGGCGATGGCGCTGCTGCTGGCCGCGGTGCCATTCAGCGGCATCTATCCGTTTTTCGTGATGCAGGCGCTGTGCTTCGCGCTGCTCGCCTGCGCCTTCAACCTGCTGATCGGCTATGGCGGCCTGCTGTCGTTCGGCCACGCGATGTTCCTGGGCACTGCCGGCTATTGCTCCGCGCACGCGCTCAAGGTGTGGGGCCTGCCGCCGGAGCTCGGCATCCTCGTCGGTGTCGCCGGAGCCTTCGTGCTGTCGATCGTGACCGGCTACATCTCGATCCGCCGCCAGGGCATCTATTTCTCGATGATCACGCTGGCGCTGTCGCAGCTTCTGTATTTCCTCTATTTGCAGACCCCGTTCACCCATGGTGAGGACGGTATCCAGGGCATTCCGCAAGGGCATTTGTTCGGCGTGTTCGATCTGACCAAGCCGACCGTGCTCTATTACGTCGTGCTGGTTGGCTTCCTCGGCGGCTTCCTGCTGATCTACCGCATCATCAATTCGCCGTTCGGGGAGGTCTTGAAGGCCATCCGCGAGAACGAACCGCGCGCGATCTCGCTCGGCTACCGGACCGACCAGTACAAGTTCCTGGCTTTCGTGCTCTCGGGCACGCTCGCCGGTTTTGCCGGATCGCTGAAAGTGTTCGTGGCGCAGAATGCTTCGCTCACCGACGTGCACTGGTCGATGTCGGGCGAAGTCGTGCTGATGACGCTGGTCGGCGGTCTCGGCACGATCTTCGGGCCCGTGGTCGGCGCCTTCGCGATCATCGCCATGCAGCAATATCTGGCGGGCTTCGGCCAGTGGGTGACGGTGATCCAGGGCTCGATCTTCGTGATCTGCGTGCTCACCTTCCGCCGCGGCGTGGTCGGGGAAATCGCGCATTACTTCCGGCGATCGCTCTAAATCTTTGATATCACGTCAGTTTATCTGCTGATCGAAAGCGGTGGATGATCCGGCTCCGCGGGCGTGAGGTGGCACGCGCGCGGATCGAAAATGGTCTATGACGGTTTAATGACGGCCTGATCGGGTCGTACCATTTTCAACCGGTAGCCTATCCCCATGATGCGATGGTTTCGCGCTTTCCTGCCCAAGGAAGAACGGTTCTTCGACCTGTTCGACCGCCACGCCCAGACCGTGATCCAGGGCTCCATCGCGCTCCAGGGCATGTTGAACGGCGGCGAGGAGACGCCGGTCTATTGCCAGCGCGTCAACCAGTTCGAGAACGATGCCGACAACATCACCCGTGAGGTGCTGACCGCGGTACGCCGCACCTTCATCACGCCGTTCGACCGTGGCGATATCAAGAACCTGATCACGTCGATGGACGACGCCATCGACCAGATGCAGCAGACGGCCAAGGCCGTGATGCTGTTCGAGGTCCGCACCTTCGAACCGCCGATGCGCGAGATCGGCGGGCTCTTGATCGAATGCGCCAACCTGGTCGGGCGCGCGCTGCCGCTGATGCAGGCGATCGGCCAGAACGTCGCCATGCTGACGGCGATCACGGAGGAACTGGGCAAGCTGGAGGGCCGGGTCGACGACCTCCACGACATCGGCCTGAAGGAGCTGTTCCTCAAGCATCGCGACGGCAGTGCGATGTACTTCATCGTGGGGGCGGAGATTTACGACCATCTCGAAAAGGTCGCCGATCGCTTCGATGACGTGGCGAACGAGATCAACAGCATCGTCATTGAACAAGTCTAGCGCAGGGGCCGCGCCGTGGATGCTGCGTTGGGTCTTCCCGTCCTGCTCGGACTGATTGCTGTCGCGCTGCTGTTCGATTTCCTGAACGGCCTGCACGACGCCGCCAATTCGATCGCGACCATCGTCTCGACCCGCGTGCTGCGGCCGCAATACGCGGTGTTCTGGGCCGCCTTCTTCAATTTCGTCGCCTTCATGGTGTTCGGCCTGCACGTCGCCCAGACCATCGGCACCGGCATCATCGATCCCGCAATCGTCGATGCGCAGGTGATCTTCGCCGCCCTGGTCGGCGCCATCGTCTGGAACATCGTCACCTGGGCGCTCGGCATTCCATCGTCCTCGTCGCACGCCTTGATCGGCGGCCTGTTCGGCGGAGGCGTCGCCAAGGCCGGGCTCTCGGCGGCAGTCTGGAGTGGTTTGTCCAAGACGGTCATCGCCATCGTGCTGTCCCCGCTGGTGGGCTTCCTGCTGGCGATGGTGCTGGTCGCGATCGTCTCCTGGGCGTCGGTGCGCTCGACACCGTTTGCCGTGGACCGGGCCTTTCGCATCCTGCAATTTGCATCCGCCTCGCTCTATTCGCTCGGCCATGGCGGCAATGACGCGCAGAAGACCATGGGCATCATCGCCGTGCTGCTTTACTCGCAGGGCCAGCTCGGCGGCGAATTCTACGTGCCGTTCTGGGTGGTGTTGTCGTGCCAGGCGGCGATGGCGATGGGGACGCTGATGGGCGGCTGGCGCATCGTCCGCACCATGGGCCTGCGCATCACCAAGTTGACGCCGATGCAAGGCTTTTGCGCCGAGACCGGTGGCGCTGCGACCCTGTTCATAGCCACCTTCCTCGGAGTTCCCGTCTCGACCACCCACACCATCACCGGTGCGATCGTCGGCGTCGGTGCCGCGCGCCGCCTTTCGGCGGTGCGCTGGAACGTCGCCAGCTCGATCGTCTATGCCTGGGTGATCACGATGCCGGCCTCCGCGATCATCGCGGCGCTGACCTGGTGGGCCGTCAAGATTTTCCTCAAGTAACGAGCTTGAGCCCGACAATCCCGGCGACGATCAGTCCGATGCTGGCGAGGCGAAATGCGGTTGCCGGCTCGCCGAACAGGACGATGCCGAGCGTCGCGGTGCCGACCGCGCCAATCCCGGTCCAGACCGCGTAGGCGGTTCCGATCGGCAGCGATTTCAGCGCAAGGCCGAGCAGCAGGATGCTGCCGGTCATGGCCCCGAGCGTCAGGACGGAGGGAATGAGCCTGGTGAAACCCTCGGTATATTTGAGCCCGATCGCCCAGGAGACCTCCAGCAGACCGGCGATGAACAGGATGCTCCAGGCCATGACGACCCTCCGATCAAGGCAGGGGCGTCCCCGCGACTGGCGTGCCGATAAGGGGAAAGGCCGTGCTTCCCCAAGGCGCAAGCCCGATATGGGGCTGGTCCAAGGGCCTCGCAATCACCACATGAGGCTTGATCAGGCCCATTTTCCCTGTCAAACGCTCCCGCCATGTCCGACATCGCCACCACCACAGCCGAATCGCCGGCCCGTTCCCCGCTTGCCGCTGAAGTGGCGCGGCGGCGAACCTTTGCGATCATCTCGCATCCGGACGCCGGCAAGACCACGCTGACCGAAAAGCTGCTGCTGTTCGGCGGCGCCATCAATCTCGCCGGTCAGGTCAAGGCCAAGGGCGAGCGGCGCAACACCCGTTCGGACTGGATGAAGATCGAGCGCGAGCGCGGCATCTCGGTCGTGACCTCGGTGATGACCTTCGAGTTCGAAGGGCTCGTGTTCAACCTGCTGGACACGCCGGGCCACGAGGACTTTTCGGAAGACACCTACCGCACGCTCACGGCCGTCGATTCCGCCGTGATGGTGATCGACGCCGCAAAAGGTATCGAGGCGCGCACGCGAAAACTGTTCGAGGTCTGCCGGCTTCGCGACATCCCGATCATCACCTTCATCAACAAGATGGACCGCGACAGCCGCGACGTTTTCGAGCTGCTCGACGAGATCGAGAAGACGCTGGCGCTCGACACCACGCCGATGACCTGGCCGGTCGGCCGCGGCCGTGATTTCCTCGGCACCTATGACGTCGTCAATGGCGGCGTGCGGCTGCTCGAAGGCGGCGGCGCCAAGACCGGCGCCGCGCAGCAGATCGAGATCGCCGAACTCGGAAAGCTCAATGCCAATCTCGACGTCTCGGCGGTCAAGGACGAGCTCGAACTCGTCACGGCGGCCTCCAAACCGTTCGAGCTCGCGGCGTTTCGCGAGGGTCATCTGACGCCGGTGTATTTCGGCAGCGCGCTGCGCAATTTCGGTGTCGGCGACCTGCTGCAGGGTCTCGGCAAGTTCGCGCCCGAGCCGCGCGCGCAGGACAGCGACCAGCGCAGGGTCGAGGCCACCGATCCGCGCATGAGCGCCTTCGTGTTCAAGATCCAGGCCAACATGGATCCGAACCACCGCGACCGCATCGCCTTTGCGCGCCTGTGCTCCGGAAAACTCAGCCGCGGCATGAAGGCCAAGCTGGTGCGCACCGGCAAGAGCATGCCGCTGTCGAGCCCGCAATTCTTCTTCGCGCAGGACCGCTCGGTCGCGGATGAAGCCTTTGCCGGCGACGTCGTCGGCATTCCCAACCACGGTACGCTGCGCATCGGCGATACCTTGACCGAGGGCGAGGATTTCAATTTCGTCGGCGTGCCGAGCTTCGCGCCGGAAATCGTCCGCCGCGTGCGGCTCACCGACGCGATGAAGGCGAAGAAGCTGAAGGAAGCGCTTCAACAAATGTCGGAAGAGGGCGTCGTGCAGGTGTTCCGCCCGCGCGATGGCGCGCCCGCACTCGTCGGTGTGGTCGGGGCGCTCCAGCTCGACGTGCTGAAAGCGCGGCTCGATGCGGAATATGCGCTGCCGGTCGAGTTCGAGGTGAGCGAGTTCCAGCTTGCGCGGTGGGTCTCCTCGGACGACCGCAAGAAGCTCGACACGTTCCTCGCCGCCAACACCTCGAGCATCGCCGACGACGTCGATGGCGATCCCGTGTATCTGGCCAGGAACGAGTTCTATCTCGGCTACACCCGGGAGCGCGCCGAGGGCATCGAGTTCACCAACGTCAAGGACGTCAAGAAGAAGGCGTAGGGCGTAGCTCCGTCCGCTCCTCACCCTCCGCTGTCATGCCCCGGCTTGACCGGGGCATCCAGGGCGGATTCAACCGGTCGTCGCAACACCCGAAGCGAAGGAGGTTGCGATGCGGTTATGGAATCGGGCGTGGCGG